>NZ_JAKTIM010000011.1:0-75895 GCF_027855455.1 Acinetobacter sp. AOR01_HL
GGGACTGTTCTAAATTTTGTGTAAGTACTTAATTTTCATTTATCCTTCAGAGGATAATTACAAAAGGTACTTCACATGGATGAAGCAACAATCAAAAGTATGGCTGCCGAATTGGCTAAAGGTCTAAAAACACCAGAAGACTTAAACCAAATGACAGCAGTCTTTAAAAAATTCATGATTGAAACTGCACTCAATACTGAACTTTCAGACCATCTCGGTTATGAAAAGCATCAGCCCAAGAAAGGCTCAAATAGCCGTAATGGGTTTAGTTCTAAAACCATTACAACTCAAGATGGACAACTGGCTTTAGATATTCCCCGTGATCGAGAAGGTTCATTTGAGCCACAAATTATCAAAAAGCACCAAACACGCATCACCAGTATGGATGACCAAATCCTCTCACTGTATGCAAAAGGAATGACTAATAGGGAAATTGTAGCCTTCTTCAAAGAAATGTACGATGCCGATGTGTCAGCATCTCTCATCAGCAAAGTTACCGATGCTGTGATTGAGCAAGTGACTGAGTGGCAAAATAGAGCCTTAGATAGCCTTTATCCTGTTGTCTATCTTGACTGTATTGTTGTCAAAGTCCGTCAGCACTCCAATGTGATTAACAAGTCCGTATACCTTGCTTTAGGCATCAATATGGATGGGCAAAAAGAATTACTGGGTATGTGGATTGCTCAGACAGAAGGTGCCAAATTCTGGCTGTCAGTCATGACAGAGCTAAAAAATCGAGGAGTACAGGACATTCTTGTTGCCTGTGTAGATGGATTAAAAGGCTTCCCTGACGCGATAGCCTCTGTTTACCCTCATACTGATATTCAACTGTGTATCGTGCATGTTGTACGCAATAGCCTGAGATTTGTAAGCTGGAAAGACTACAAAGCTGTTACGTCGGGTCTGAAAGCGATTTATCAGGCAAGTACAGAGGAAAATGCTTTAAAATCCCTAGACATCTTCTGTGATCAATGGAATCACCAGTATCCCAAAATTGGAGAATCCTGGCGGGCCAATTGGGAAAATATCCGAACGATCTTTAGCTATCCAGCCGAAATACGTCATGCAATTTATACAACAAATGCGATTGAGTCGTTGAATAGCGTAATACGCCATTCAACGAAGAAAAGGAAAATCTTTTCATCTGATGACTCAGTAAAGAAGGTCATTTACTTAGCAACATCAAATGCTGCGAAGAAATGGACGATGCCAATTCAAAATTGGCGTTTAGCAATGAATTGGTTTACGATTCAGTTCGATGATCGATTAAAAGATCATTTATAAAAAATGGAACTTACACAAAATAATTTACAGGCTCGAGCTTATCAAATCTGCATATTCTTCAAAGCTATTTGAAGACCCTCTCATTAAGTCAAAAGCTGTCGAGAATTTTCAAACCACTTGGCATGAACAATGTTTGGCAAAAGAATTAGCTAAAAATATGTGAGTGTTAGGGGAAAATGGCTAGCTTAGGTTGGAAGATAGAACTTTATTTCTTACTTACCTCTTCACTAACACTGGCTAAGCGCGGTAAAGAAGGAGAGAAGGTATTAGTTCGAGTTCTTAATATCATGCAAGGCCAACGTTACATTGAAATCTGTGAACGAAATCCTACCCAAGAGCAATTCTTTTATGGTTGGATCAGCTAACCGCGTTTCACTATGAAGGTTTTGATTTCGCTGTGTATGCTACTTTCAGGTTGCACAGCTCATACGATATCTACAAAAGTGCATGACACTGTTTGTGTGCAGTGTATGAATTAAAGTCTTTAGGAGAACGCTTTTTTATAGATGGGCGAATAAGTTAAATTGGTTTAAATTTTCTTTAAATATATTTAATTTTAGCTTTAGTATCTATAAGTTAATATAACGAGCTTTATTGTTATTTTCGTAAAAATAAAAAATAAAAATTGTTTTTAAGTTAATGTTTTTTAAAATTATATATATTTCATATTTACATTAATAAGATTGGATACAGGTGCATGATTTATTATTAAATTTATATCATCTACTTTAAATAAGCTATTTACCCTTTGCGAAGAATATCAACGAGCGGTATAAATATGGTTGATTGAAATAATGAATAAATAACCCCAACCTTGAATTTACAAGTAGGGATATAGATTGGAAGTGTGAAAAAGCTACCCATAGGTAGAAATACTCATGAATTAAGTTAAAGGATATTGGTATGAAAGCTATTTTAACGAAGAAAATTATTAGCTGTATCGCAATTAGTGGTGTTTTAAGTTTCAGTGCATGTGAGATTATGGCAGCGAATCAACAAACTATAAATGATGGGAAGAATCACTCTAAAATATTAAATGAAAACCATGAAAATTTGACTGATAGTCAAATTTTCAAGATATTAAGTACAGCTAATAATGGTGAAATTAAGCAGGCAAAAACTGCATTGCCAAAATTAAAAATGGATGAAGCTAAGAAATATGCTGAAATGATGATTAAAGAACATTCAGCCAATGAAAAAAATGCACAAGCGTTGGCAAGTCGGTTACAGTTGATTTCACAAACCAGTAATCTTAGTAAATCATTGCAAAATGATAGTGATAAAATTGTTAGTAAGCTTAATCAAATAACATCAGATACTGATAAAAATTATATGATGAGTCAAGTTGAAGTTCACCGTAAAGTTTTGACGATAATTGATAAGCAGTTAATACCAAACACGAAAAGTTCTGAATTAAAAAATATGCTCGTACAAACACGTGATGCTGTTGCGAAACACTTAAAAGCAGCTGAAGATATATTTAAAAATATGAAATAATATATAATTATTATCTTTTAAA
This sequence comes from Acinetobacter sp. AOR01_HL, assembly GCF_027855455.1. NCBI lineage: Bacteria > Pseudomonadati > Pseudomonadota > Gammaproteobacteria > Moraxellales > Moraxellaceae > Acinetobacter > Acinetobacter sp. AOR01_HL. The sequence goes on from NZ_JAKTIM010000011.1 coordinate 2,804, forward strand.
AATACATTTAAAAAGCCTAGTATTAATTAACTAGGCTTTTTAAATTGCATATACATAAAATCATAATTTCCTGCAGGGTAGTGTAAAACTAGAATGTTATGGGTAATGTTTAATCTGGTGAAATATAATGATTATGGGGTAAAGGATGATATAATTGTGATGTCTATTTGAATAAGAATTTTTATTGATGAGAAATAATTTCTTTAATTAATAACATCTCCTTACTTAATAGGGGTATTTATAAAACATAACTAACCTAAAGGTGAATTATAATAATAATTGTCAAGCATATTTCAAAAGTTCTTTTAATATTCTAGCTCTTTTGAAAGACACTAGATTTTAAAATATAGGGAGTAAGAAAATGGTAAATATAAAACAATCAAATTTAGATGGTAATCATACGACTCAAAAAGAGCCATCTTCTAATGGTAATGTATCAAATAGCAAACCATTACAAGACATTTCATCCACAATTGATAATGCTCGTCCAGATTTAAACTCTCCACCGACTAATACCGATATGAATGAAGGGGGAGAGAATTTGGTTGCTACAGGTGCAGGAACCTTGGGAGGAGCGGCGGTAGGTGCTGCATTTGGTGTTGTTGGTGGCCCTCCAGGTGCTGTTGTTGGGGGGATTATTGGTGGTGTGGTAGGGGCAATAGCAGGTAATGATATAGCTCAAACAAATAATCAAAAAGATGATAGTAATTACTGGCAAGAAGAAGATAATTATTGGCGAGAAAACTATAAAAAAATGCCATATTATACTGAAGACAAGAATCTAGAATATGATCGTGATTATCGGGCGGCTTATCGTTTAGGTTATGAAAATCGTGTACCTAATAATGCAGAAATTAATTTTTCCGAGGTTGAATCTAAATTGAAAACTAAATGGGAACAAGTTAAAGGCAGTTCACGTTTGCAGTGGGAGGAAGCTAAATTTGCTGTAGAAGATGGATTGAAAAAAATTCATCCTTAAGTCATTTAATACTTAGAAAGTCTCCTCAATGGGGGAGACTTTGCGATAATATACTTTTAAGCTAATTTTTAATTTCAATATCAATAAAAACTTAATGATGGGTTTAATCATAAAATATTAATTATATTTTCATTATTCTTTTTTCTTTAGGCATTTAAGTATTTGAACAATTAAGCGGGCACTCTTCATTTTTCTGCCTTCTTCTTGATAGTACTGTTCAAAAAGGGCATAGAAGGGGATATGGATTTTTCAGACTCAGGATTAGCCTGTTAAGATTGTAATTCTAATAATTTTTTAGCGGCCCATTGTTCACACTCACTCGCAGTATCTCGAGTAGCTGTATAATGTTTACCTAAATAACGGACAGTGATGCGCCACGCGTCTCCGCGCTTAACCAGCTTTTGCATAATAACACTCCAAATTTCATGGTACTGCAATGGAAATATAAAGCGTTTTTTAATGCGAATTTTGACTATTTTGAGTAGTCAAAGCTGACCGATCGACAATAAAAAACAGGCCACATAACTCGTTAAAGTTATGCAGCCTATTGATTTTAATACATAAAATCTTGGAGCGGGAAACGAGACTCGAACTCGCGACCCCAACCTTGGCAAGGTTATGCTCTACCAACTGAGCTATTCCCGCAATGTGAGCACATTATAGAGTGTTTCATTAAAGTGTCAACACTCTTGTGATCTAATTGAACGTTTAATCAGCACGACGCCAAACTGTACCTTGACGAGTGTCTTCAAGAACTACGCCTTGCTCAAGTAAAGACTGACGAATGCTATCTGCTTTAGCAAAGTCTTTTGCTTTTTTCGCATCAACACGTTGTTGAATGAAGTCTTCAATTTCCGCATCAGACAAAGCAAGCGCATCTTGTCCAATATCTGATTTTAAGAAATCGTCTACATTGTGTTGTACCAAACCTAAAATGTTAGTGAGGTGACGTAATGTCGAATAAAGCACAGTCGCTTGGTCAGCTTGCTCTTCTTTTACAGCACGGTTTAACTCTTTGTTCAGTTCAAACAATACAGCCATTGCTTCGGCAGTATTGAAATCGTCACACATTGCATTGTTAAAGCGTTCAATAAAGCTTTGATCAAGCGTTTCAGTTGTCGTTTGACCGTACACTTGTTGATAAGCTTTAAATGAATGATAGAAACGAGTTAAAGAAGTTTTTGCCTCTTTAAGTGCTACATCAGAGAAGTTCACAGGGCTACGATAGTGTGAAGACACAATAAAGTAGCGGATCACTTCAGGGTGGAATTTCTCCATTACGTCACGAATCGTAAAGAAGTTGCCTAAAGACTTAGACATCTTTTCACCATCAACGTTAATAAAGCCAACATGCATCCAGTAGTTTACATATTGCTCACCAGTCGAAGCTTCACTTTGCGCAATTTCATTTTCATGGTGCGGGAACATTAAATCTGAACCGCCACCATGAATGTCAAAGTGATTGCCTAGGCAGCAAGTCGACATTGCAGAACATTCAATGTGCCAACCCGGACGGCCATTGCCCCAAGGGGATGCCCAAGATGGTTCATTTTCTTTTGCATGTTTCCAAAGCACAAAGTCAAAAGGATGTTTCTTTTCAACTTCTACATCGACACGCTCACTTGCGCCTGCTTGCATATCATCAAGCTTACGGCCAGAGAGACGACCATATTTTTCAAATTTGGTGACTTCAAAATAAACATCACCGTTTGAAGCAGGGTAAGCAGCGCCTTTATTCACCAGATTGCCAATCATGTTTTGCATCTGGTCAATATATTCAGTCGCTTTAGGTGCTTCATCTGGTGCTAAACAGCCTAAGTTCGCTGCATCTTCATTCATGGCGTCGATGAAACGCGTGGTGAGCTGTTGGATTGTTTCACCATTCTCATTCGCACGTTTGATGATTTTGTCATCAATATCGGTAATGTTGCGAATGTAGCGGACTTTCCAGCCTTGACTACGCAAAAAACGGATAATGTAGTCAAATGCAACCATAACTCGAGCATGCCCGATATGACAGTAGTCGTAAACGGTCATACCGCAGACGTACATATCGATGTGACCTTCTTTGCGAGGTACAAATTCAACTTTTTTTCGTTGCTCAGAGTTATATAAAACAAACGGTTGCATAAGGGTTTTCAAACACTCAACAAAAACAGTGTTACATCATAACTGATGCATCATTTTTAACAAAGTTTTATGCATGAATTTTATAAGCTTGTGAAATCTTATACATTTAAAAACGTGTAACTGATTGAGTTATGCTAGAATGCCCCCAAATCTTTTGATTAAAATCACCGATCTCAACCAGAGATCAGATCAATTATTTTGAGTCAAACTCGTATGCCTAATCCTACAGATTTCCAAAGCAGTGCATTAGCGACATTGCGCATTGAGCAACAAGCCATAGATGTATTAGCAACACAAATTGATGACCGTTTTAATCGTGCTTGTGAAATATTATTACAATGCAAAGGTCGTGTTGTGATCACGGGTATGGGTAAATCTGGGCATATTGGCCGAAAAATGGCAGCGACATTTGCTTCGACAGGTACGCCGTCTTTCTTTATGCATCCTGGCGAAGCAGGGCATGGTGATTTAGGAATGCTGGTTCGTGGCGATGTACTTATTGCAATTTCCAACTCGGGAAAAAGCGATGAAATCATGATGTTAATGCCACTCATTAAGCATCTTGGTGTACCTCTTATTACGATTAGTCGTGATGATAAAGGCCCAATGCCGCAAAATGCAGATATTGCTTTAACTCTAGGTGAGTCTGACGAAGCATGCCCTTTAGGCTTGGCGCCTACTTCAAGTACGACAGCGACTTTGGTTTTAGGCGATGCTTTAGCAGTTGCTTTACTTGAAGCTCGTGGTTTTACTGCTGATGACTTTGCTCGTTCGCATCCGGCAGGTGCGTTGGGTAAGCGTTTACTGTTACATGTAAAACATTTAATGCATACAGGCGACGAATTACCAAAAGTTTCACCTAATACACCAATGAATCAAGTGCTTTACGAGATCTCAAATAAGCGTTTAGGTTTGACAACAATTGTTGATGAACAAGACCATCTACTCGGTATTTTTACAGATGGGGATTTACGTCGTCTCATCGATAAACAACAAGGGTTTGATGTAAATTTACCTGTGTCTGAAGTGATGACAAAGAAACCGTCAACGATCTCTCAAGAAGCACGAGCTGTAGAAGCTTTACAACAACTTAACCAGAAAAAAATCAGTCAGTTTGTGGTAGTCGATGACCAGAACAAAGTGATTGGTGTAATTAGTATGCATGACCTTATTCAGGCAGGGGTGAATTAATCAATGGCATCGTATGCATTGTTAGAACAAGCACGTCATTTGCAGGCATTGGTTCTGGATGTTGATGGTATTTTAAGTGATGGCTTTGTGACATTAACCAACACGGGCGATGAAATTAAATCATTCGACATTCGTGATGGTTTGGGTATGAAACTTGCGCAACAAGCGGGTATGAAAGTCATCATTATTACTGGACGAAAAAGTAATATCGTTGAAAAACGCATGTCCGATTTAGGTGTCGATCTGGTTTTCCAAGGCCGTGAAGATAAAGGCTCGGCGCTACGTGAAGCGTGTGCACAGTTTAATATCCTGCCTTCAGATTGCTTATATATGGGTGATGATTGGCCGGATCTTTCAGCATTTGCCATTGCCGGAATGAGTGTTACTGTTCCAAACGGGCATGAAGAAGTGCGCCGTCGTGCGGATTTGGTAACACAGGCGATGGGTGGCCGTGGAGCTGTGCGTGAAGTTTGTGATATGTTGCTGATCGCAAAAGGCATTTACCAAGAACTTCTTGAAAAATATCTTGCAGTACCGCATTAATAACAAGATTACTTAAAAAGGTAGGCTATTCCTGCTCATGGATACCAGAGTTTTATATATTGTTGCTGTAGTGGTTGCTGCTGTGAGTGGTGGTTACTACTACTATAGTGGCAAGGCAAAAAAACTGGACATTGGTTCGGCGAAGAATATGACTTATTCGGCGCAGGGCGTCCATTTGACTCAAACTGATGACAAAGGCAATTTGTATATTCGTGCTGAAGTTCGTCAGCTTGAACAGGATATGCAACAAAAAACGTCAAAGTTGGATCAACTCAATGCCACTATGTATAAATTAGGTAAAGTTGATGCAACATTCTTTGCTAAACAAGCTTATGGATATGATGATAATCAAAAGGTTGTGTTATCGGGTGACGTGGTAGCCACTAAGTTGGCACCGCAAGGAACCATTGAGTTTCAAACCGATGAATTAACTGGTTATCCAAAAACTAGAGACATTGAAACTAATCATCAAGTGACAGTTCAGTCTCCACAAGGCGAGTTTGTGAGCAAAGGACTAAAAGCCAATTTGAATAATGGTCAGTACGAATTTTTTAATATTCGAGGAAAGTATGCACCAAAGTCTTAATTTAAAACGTTCTTCAGCTTTCCTAAAACAAGCTGCGGTAATTACATTCGTTGCTTTATCATCTGCTTCGACTTTTGCTTTGCCGTCTGACCGTAATCAACAAATTTCATTAGTGGCAGACCGTGCAACTTATAATGAGAAAACCGGTTTGACGACTTATACGGGTAATGTCGTGATTGAGCAGGGCACCATGAAGCTTCAGGCTGACTCAATTGTTGCTACGCTAAACTCTAAACGTGAAATTCAAACGATCACTGCTAAAGGTAGACCGTCTAAGTTTCAGCAACAAATAAGTGCTGATAAAGGTATTGCACGCGGTGAAGGACAAACGATTGTTTATAATGCAGATACAGGCATTATTACCTTGTCTGGCGGTGCATATTTATACCAAGATGGTTCAAGTATTCGCGGTAACACCCTGAAATATAGTATGAATAAGGGTGATGTTGAAGCTCAAGGTTCTTCTTCAAACCGTGTACAAATCATTATTCCACCTTCAAGTTCAAAAAGTTTCCCAGGAGCGCGTGACTAATGCAGCAAGCTCTTCAACAACCGCAAACTTTGTGTATTAAACACTTAGCAAAAAACTATAGTAAGCGTTGGGTTGTCAAAGACGTCTCTTTTAGTATGCAAAGTGGACAGATTGTTGGTTTGCTTGGTCCTAACGGCGCTGGAAAAACCACCAGTTTCTATATGGTGGTTGGACTAGTGCGCATGGATAAAGGTGAGATTCATCTTGATGACTTGGATATGTCAGACCTAGCGATGCATGAACGTGCACGTAAGGGTATTGGTTATTTACCTCAAGAAGCTTCTATCTTTAGAAAATTGACGATTGCTGAAAATATTATGTCGATCTTAGAGACGCGTAAAGATTTGAATAAACAGCAACGTCAGCAGCGCCTTACTGAGTTATTAAATGACTTTAAAATTAGTCATATTAAAGATTCATTAGGAATGAGTGTATCTGGTGGTGAACGTCGTCGTGCAGAAATTGCACGTGCTTTGGCCGCAGATCCGAAATTTATGCTTTTGGATGAGCCGTTCGCGGGTGTTGACCCAATTTCAGTGGGCGATATTAAAGATATTATCCAGACCTTAAAGGATCGAGGTATTGGTGTCCTCATTACCGATCACAATGTTCGTGAAACTTTAGCAATTTGTGAACGTGCTTATATTGTAAGTGAAGGCTCGGTAATTGCCGAAGGCACACCACAAGAAATTTTAGACAATGAACAGGTACGTAAAGTCTATTTAGGTGATGATTTCACAGTTTAATTAAAGGCATTAATCTGTTTGGTTAAAAAGAGGTCAAGGCCTCTTTTTTTATTTTTTAGTATTTTATAAATAAAAACAAATACATATATCAATCATTTAATGAAAAAATAATGTGTGATTTATTCCATCAATTATGCTGCTTTAGGTGAAAAACTATGTAGAATGTAGAAGCTTTTAAACGATAACAAACAAGATCAACAAGATAAGCATGATTGGATATAACCAAAGAAGAGTAAGAGGGATATGTAGAAAGCAGGCTTTCCTGAAAGGGCTTATGCTTTTAAGTACACTACATGTACCTGTCGTGATATACGCTGCTAAGCCAAGTGAGCAATACCACACCCTGAAAGAGAACTTGTCACAACTTTTTGTCCCTAAAAGTAGTGATGACTTTAAAGTTGCCAAAATGCACAAGCTTAGTAATTTTAAGCTAGACCGTTCTATTGTGCAGGAATTTCCTACTGTTCAACTTAATGATAATCGAGCTTCATCTTTTTCTAACTTGCCATCTAGAACGATGACATTGCAAGATGCGGTAAAAATTGCCATTCAGCGTAGCCCCGATATTTCACAATCTATTGCAACTTTAGCAGGTCAAAATTCAGGAGTTGACGTTGCTAAAGCCGGTTACTATCCCCAGCTTTCAGGAGGGATTACGACTGGTGATTTAAGCAGTGGAGAACGAGGTCGGCAGTTATTAACCTTAAGTGCTACTCAAATGCTTTATGACTTCGGTAAAGTCAAATCAGGTGTTGATGTTGAAGAAGCGAAAGTTCAGGTCGAACAAGCCAATGTTTTGGTTAGTGTTGATACTCTAGCTTTGGACGTTGCACAGACCATTGTGAATATTCAGCGTTATCTACAGCTTAATAAAATTGCTGAGCAGCAAATCGCCGGTATTCGACGTATTCAGGAAATTGCTAACCTGCGTGCAAACGCTGGTGTCGCGAGTCAAGCCGACCCAATTCAGGCGCAGTCATACTTACAGGCAGCGCAGTCTGCTTTGATTGCTCAGCAATCATTATTACGTCAATACCAACAGCATTTAAGAACCTTATTAGGTGCAGATGTTAGTCATACCGGATGGATTATTTCCGATGATCTCGTGAAGCAATCTGATCTTTATGGTGAACCTGAGTTTAATACTATTCCAAAAATGATTGCCGCGCAGGCAGGTGTTGAGGTTGCAAAAGCTCAAAAACAACAAACCCGTTTAACCCGATATCCGACCTTGGCTGTGAAAGGTTCGGTAAGTCAGGCGATTAATGGTAAAAACCCGAATAACGACAAAGATGACGGTTTATATAGTTCAGTCATGCTTGAAGCAACCAGTCAGTTTTACCAAGGTGGTGCTACCGCTTCACAAGTAAAAATGGCAAGTTATGCCGAAGAAGCTGCAAAAGCCAAAGTGAATTCGGTGTATATGGATGTTCTGGACCAAATTAGAACAAGTCGCGAACAGATTGAAAATAAACAGCGTCAAATGCAGGTTTTGGCAAGTCGCCAAGCAACAACGGTTCGTACACGTGAGCTCTATCAAGAGCAATACAAGCTCGGTACGCGTTCATTGGTCGATTTATTAAATGCTGAACAAGCTATTCATAGTGCCAACTCAGAACTCGAATCAGCACGTTATGACATTTATAGCAGCATTGTTCAGTACATTGAAGCAACAGGACGTTCCCGCCAAGCCTATGGCTTAAATAATATTTCAATTCAGGGGTTCGAAGTACAACCATGATGACAAAAATAAATTACCAGCCTTGGCTACAGGCGGTCTTAACTATTGCTAAACATTATCGAATAGAGCCTTCAGAAGAAAGAATTCGTTTACAACTTGATTGGAACCAAAATCAGAATTTAGATAACGTCTTGCAGTTAATGACACGTCAAGTCGGTCTGAATCTTCGTAAGGCACCATTTTCCTTAGACTTACTCAACCCATGGCGTTTACCTGTCATGGTGGAGTTTAATGATGGCCAAGTCGGTGTAATCGATAAGGCCGATACACAAGGAAATGTGAGTATCCAGTTCAGTGGAGATCAGGGCCTTTCACAAAGTTTATCTTTAGACGCTTTAAAAACTACACTTAAAAATGTCTATATCTTGCGTCCTGAAACGTCTATTCCAGATGCACGTATTGACGAATATATCAAACCTTATGAAGCCAACTGGTTCTGGTCAATCGTTTTAAGAGACTGGAAACGCTACGTTGATATTATGTTTGCCTCGCTGATTGCCAATGTGTTGGCACTGGCAACCATTATTTTCTCGATGCAAGTGTATGACCGCGTGGTTCCATCCCAGTCAATTCCCACTTTATGGGTTTTGGCGGGTGGTGTACTGATTGCCGCTCTTTTTGAGTTTACCTTACGTGTTTCACGAGTATATTTATCCGATATTATTGGTAAACGTGCTGATTTAAGTGTGTCGGATCGTGTATTTGGCCATGCCTTAAGAATTAAAAATAAAGATCGCTCAAAATCTACAGGTAGTTTTATTTCCCAGATTCGTGAACTCGAAGGCGTTCGTGAACTGGTCACCTCAACTACAATTAGTGCGATTGCCGATTTTCCGTTCTTTTTCCTGTTTTTAGTAATTTTTGCCATTATTGGTGGAAAACTGTTCTGGGTAATGCTACTTGTTGTGCCGCTTATGATCTTGCCGGGTATTTTGGTACAGAAGAAGCTGGCTCAACTGGCACAAGAAGGCATGAGAGAATCTTCAATTCGTAACGCAATTTTGGTAGAAGCGGTACAAGGTATTGAAGACATTAAGCTCTTACGTGCTGAATCACGTTTCCAAAACCAATGGAACCATATGAATGAAGTCTCAGCCGACATTGGTATGAGACAGCGTAAAATTGTGGGTACCTTAATGGCTTGGACCCAAATGGTTCAGGGTTTAACTTATGCCATTGTGGTGTTAGTGGGCTGTTTTGCGGTAATGGACGGTGAAATGACCACAGGTGCGTTAGTCGCATGTTCAATTTTATCTTCGCGTATGTTAGGGCCAATTGCCCAGATTACGGGCGTATTAGGTCGTTTACAACAGGCAAAAGTTGCTAAGCAAAGTTTAGATGAGCTTATGCAACGTCCGATTGATCAGGCCGACCGTTCACATCTGGTACACAAAGCTGTTTTAAATGGCGACTATGAATTAAAAAATATCTTGTTCCAATATGGAGAAGAAGATCCGAGACCAAGTCTTGCAATTCGCCATTTAAAAATTCGCGCCGGAGAAAAAATTGCGATTTTGGGTCGTAATGGTGCTGGTAAGTCGACATTGCTTCAGCTTTTATCCGGTATGCAGGTTCCAACTCAGGGAGCTGTGCATTTAGATGGACTCGATCTTTCCTTAATTGATCCATCAGATGTGCGCCGAGATATGGGGTTACTCAACCAGAATGCACATTTATTCTACGGAACAATCCGTGAAAACCTGACTTTAGGTGCACCGCTTGCAACAGATGAAGACATTCTTCGTGCATTGGTGGTAACAGGTGCTTTATCTTTTGTTCAAGAGAAAAAAGAAGGCTTGGATTACTTGGTTTTAGAAGGAGGCGTTGGTTTCTCTGGTGGTCAAAAGCAAGCTTTATTGCTGGCGCGTTTATTGATTCGTCAACCGAATATTTTATTGCTTGATGAGCCGACAGCAGCCATTGATGATGTTGCAGAGAAACAATTAATTGATCATCTCAAAGGATGGTTAGCACACCGAACGTTGGTTGTGGCGACCCACCGCCGAGCTGTTCTTGAACTGGTGGACCGTATTATTGTTGTCAATGAAGGCAAAATCGTGATGGATGGACCACGAGATCAGGTACTTAATCAATCTACAGCCCAACAAAAACAAGTGAGCCAAGGGGGCAATTCATGAGCGAACAACAACAAGAACTTACCCGTTCAATGAATGTATCTTATAGTGAACCACCATTACCACGTGCCAGTTTAGTCATCTGGATTGTGGGCATTGGTTTGGTTATTTTCTTTATCTGGGCATGGTTTTTTAAGCTTGAAGAAGTTTCGACCGGTACAGGTAAGGTTATCCCATCATCTAAAGAACAGGTCATCCAGTCTTTAGAGGGCGGTATTTTAACTAAGCTAAATGTACAAGAAGGCGATATTGTCCAAAAAGGGCAAATTCTTGCTCAGCTTGACCCAACCCGTTTTGCTTCAAATGTGGGCGAGTCGAGATCTTTATTAATTGCAGCTCAAGCCACAGCAGCACGTTTACGTGCGGAAGTGAACGGTACACCACTGGTTTTCCCTGAAATAGTTGCACAAGATCCGAAGCTTGTTCATGAAGAGACTGCTTTGTATGAATCACGTAGAGCCGATCTTGAACAAACACTTTCAGGATTAAGACAGGCTTTACAACTGGTTCAGCAAGAATTGGCCATGACAGAGCCTTTGGTTGCTAAAGGTGCGGCTAGTGAGGTTGAGGTTTTACGCTTACGCCGTGAAGCAAATGATTTGCAAAACAAGATGAACGATGCACGTAACCAATACTACGTTAAAGCACGTGAAGAGTTATCTAAAGCAAATACTGACACGCAAACTCAACAACAAGTGGTCATGGGCCGTAATGACAGTTTACAACGTGCCGTATTTAAAGCTCCTGTGCGCGGTGTGGTAAAAGAAATTACAGTGACAACGCATGGCGGTGTGATTCCACAAAACGGTAAGTTAATGACCATCGTTCCAATTGATGAACAGTTATTAATTGAAGCCCGTATTTTGCCCCGTGACATTGCATTCATTCGTCCTGGTCAAGAAGCTTTGGTTAAGATCACGGCCTATGACTACTCAATTTATGGTGGTTTAAAAGGTAAGGTTACGGTTATTTCTCCAGATACCATTCGCGATGAAGTGAAACAGGATCAATTCTATTATCGTGTTTATATCCGAACTGACTCCGACAAGCTTTACAATAAAGAAGGTAAAGCATTCGGTATTACACCGGGTATGGTGGCAACTGTAGATATTCGTACGGGTGAGAAGACTGTACTGGATTATTTACTTAAACCATTTAATAAAGCCAAAGAAGCATTAAGAGAAAGATAAGAAAAAAGCCCCGAAATTCGGGGCTTTTTTATAGGTTTGCTTCTATTAAATTCACGTTATAATTTGATTTTTATTATGCTTTATTTCATTTATGGCTTTTACGATTGCATCACCCGTTACTTTTGAAGAAGAAATTAAAAAAAGTAGATTTCAGGCGATTGCTGCGCCAGTAGAAAATGAACAGCAAGTGAAAGAGTTTTTAGAATTAAATAAAGATATCTCGACCACACATCAATGTTGGGCATGGAAAATTGGGCATAACGTTCGCTTTAATGATGATGGGGAACCATCTGGTACAGCGGGACGCCCAATTCTGGCAACTATTGAAGGAAATGACCTGACTAATATTATTGTCATGGTGAATCGCTGGTATGGCGGTATAAAACTGGGAACTGGTGGGCTTGTTCGGGCATATGGTGGTTGTGCCGGACAATCATTATTGTTAGCTGAACGTATTGAACTGATTGCCAAGAAAACGATTCATTTTTCTTGTCATTTTAATGAATGGGCCATCTTTCAGTATGAGCTGACACAGCAGCAAATTGAATATCAGGAAAGTTATACTGCAACAGGTGTCGATATTGAAGCGAGGCTACAGGTTCACCAAATTGAACCACTCGCTCTAAAACTGCAAGATGTAACTCGTGGTCGCGAAGAATTAAAAGTTGAGGAGGAATTGACTGATGACTGATTCTTTACTCAAGTACCGCGAGCAGCATAAACACCGTTTAAATTATATGCCATGGCTATATTGGACATTGAAACCCAAACACCGTGTTTGGGCGGAAGAATGGCAAAAAGAATATCAGGCTTATTTAATGGATATGGAAACGGTCGAGATCGGGGAGAACTGTTTTATTTCACCGTTAGCCCATATTTTTGCCGAGCCGGGCCGGAAAATTAAGATTGGTGATAATTGTTTTATTGCGGCAGATTGTAGTTTGCATGGACCGCTTGAGATTGGTAATGAGGTTGCAATTAACCACCACTGTATTTTAGATGGTGGTCGAGCAGGCATAAAACTGCATGATCAAGTTCGTATTGCTGCTTATTGTCATCTCTATGCATTTGATCATGGCATGCAACTCGACCGTCCACTTTACCAACAGCCGGTTCGCTCACAGGGTATCGAAATTGAAAAAGATGTTTGGTTAGGTGCGCATGTGGGGATTAAAGACGGGATTAAAATTGGAAAACATGCTGTAGTTGGCATGAATAGTATGGTGACAAAAGATGTGGAGCCGTACCATATTGTGGGAGGAAACCCAGCAAAATTTATCCGTTTAAGAGAATAATGCAGTCTCAAGAATGTAATAAAATGTTTGATCTTTAAACAAAAAAGTGGATTTTAATACATAAACCTTAACATACGGATTTTTATCTATGTTAAGTTAAAGCTAAGTTATAGAAAAATCTCCAAGGCAAATAGACCTGAAGAAGAGAGGCAAAAATGAACCGTGTTATTGCGTGTATTGACTCATCACCTTGTATTAATGCTATTGCAGATGCAGCGGCTTGGGTTGCGAAAGCAACTGGACGAGAGCTTGTATTATTACAAATTCTAGATTACTACCCAGCAAGTTATCACCTTGGTGAAATTAGTGGTGTAATCGGCTTTGAAAGCAATGCAATGTTGCTTAAAGAGTTAGCTGAATTAGAGCAAAAACAAAGTGAACTCGCTTTAGATTACAGCAATAATTTACTCAGACATATTTCTGACTTAATTAAAGAAAAACACGGAATTACTTGCTCAAAAATTCAGGAAAAAGGGGATTTTCTAGAGCAAAGTTTTAATCTCTTACATGAAAATGATATCGTGATTTTAGGTCGCGTAGGTGAAAGAGCCGCCGAAAAACATAAACCGATTGGTAGCAATGTTGAAAACTTTATCCGTGGTGCAAATTGTACGGTTTTGACCATTGGTGAAAACTTCAAAGTACCGACACGTTTTATTTTTGCTTATGAATACTCTCCGACATGTCAAAAGATGATGCGCCGTATTGCGCAAAGTGACTTATTACGGACTTTACAGTGCCATTTAGTTTATGTCGGTGACCATCCTGAAATATTGAATGAACCAGAGCATTACTTGAAACAAGCGGGACTAGATGTAGTGACCGTTTATAGATACGGCGATGTGGCGCAAAATATTCTAGAGTACCAACAAGAACACGGCATTCAAATTATTGTGCTCGGCGCATTTAGCCATAGCAAAATACATCAGTTCTTCTTGGGAAGTATTGCAACCACGATTTTCCGTAACGCGACTGTACCATTACTTGTGGCTAAATGATGAGATTTGCATATAGTTATCCGCAAATCTTGTGGATAACTATATGGAAAAGCAGGGGTAATAAAAGTAATTTATTGATTATAAATAATAAAATGAAAAAGATGATTTTTTAACCATTATTTCACAATTGCAATTGCAAAACCATCATGACCTTTTGAGCCAACCGTTTGTAAAGCTGTGCAAGACAAAATTTGCGGATGATTTTCTAGGGCTTTAAAGGTTTCACGAATGCCTTCAATACTTGGTTTTTTGTTTTCAGGATTCAAAATATCACCGGCACGAATGACATTATCTAGCACAATAATAGTGCCAGATTTTGAAAATTTGAGACTGAGTTCTAAATATTCCGGATAGCCCTGTTTATCGGCATCGATAAAGATAAAATCAAAAGGCTCAATCGATTGAGGGTCAATTGCGGAAAGTACATCGGCAGCACGGCCTAATTTAAGCTCAACTTTTACAGGCAGGTTGGCATGATCGATATTCTTTTGAGCCATTTCTGCATGAGTATCACGACCTTCAATGGTAAGCAAATAGCCATCTTCAGGCAGTGCACGTCCTAACCAGATTGTACTGTAGGCAGCAAAGGTCCCAATTTCTAAAACACGCTTGCATTTATTCATCTGAATGAGCATTTGCAAGAACATTCCTTGATTTGGAGCAACTGCAAGATGATTTGAAAAGCCGTGTTCGTCGGTATTTTTTAATGCAAAGTCGAGTCGAGGATCTTCGGGAATTAAATGTGAATCGATATATTCGTCAATGTCTGTCCACATCTGCTGCATAGTCAAATTTACCTGTATGTTGATAGGCGTATTTTAAACGTTTATGACTAGAGTGCAAAAATCTTCGATTCAAGAAATTTTGGTTGATTATAGAATGAGCAAATCCCCTTAAACTGAAGCGCATAAGGGGATTTATATTTTAGAAATTACACATTGATGTATTGCGGGTTAAGTCAGGTCCCCAAGTACGATAGCCTTGAGTATCAATATGGATTTGTCCTGAACTATATAATCCAATACCTAAATTTAAACTTTGGCCGTGCTGAGCCCAGAACTGACACAATTTAAACTTCGTATTTTCAATAAACGCATAGTCTTGTGGCTGTGGAACTTCTGGCCCAATACGGAAATCGATGGCAGAGTTAAATAAATGCTTAGAAGAACTTGCGCCGCCTGCACATTCATTTAAAGGTAAGTCTCGGTAAACTGAAGTTACCTCAAAGTCGGTTAAAACTTTTGCGGCAATAAGATATTTAAAGACACGTAAGGTCGATAAAGAATTATTCCAAAGTTCACGGTTAGGTACCGCATATTCTGAACGGCCACACTTCTGCCAATCACGAGCGGATCTTAATAATTCAAAACTTGGTACGATACCTGCCACATCATGACGCGCCAGAAATTTTTCATATTCGCGTACACGTTCATAATGATCGCCTGTATTTAACCAAGCGCGATAGGAAGCAGGTTCAACTTTAGGTGGAATTGGACGTTCGATAATAACGCGCTCTTGAGGAATAAAGATGCGCTTACCGCTTGGAGAGGTTTTGCCTGTTGTTGTGTGTTGAGGAGAGCTGGCGCAACCCACCATAATCGCAGGGATTATGCATAGGGGCAGCATGCTCTGCAAAAACTTCCGCATAAGAAAAATCAAAAGCTTATAAATATTGCGCCTATTTTAATGCAAAACAGTGCACAAATTACGAGGAATTTGCAATGAAATGTTTGAATAGGGTATAAAAAAGATCAGCGGTTGCTGATCTTTTTGAAATTATTTTTCTAGATACTGTAACTTATCTGGTTTGCCGTTCCATTCCTCGCGGTCAGCAGGTTGTTCACCAATTTGAGTAATGTTAGGCCACTTTTGAGAAAGTTCAGCATTTAATTCAATAAATACTTCTTGACCTTCTGGTAGCTCATCTTCAGAGAAAATTGCATTTGCAGGGCATTCTGGTTCACACAATGCACAGTCAATACATTCATCCGGATTAATCACTAGGAAATTCGGACCTTCGTAAAAACAGTCTACAGGACAAACTTCTACGCAATCTTGGTATTTACATTTAATACAATTTTCAGTGACAACAAAGGTCATGGCGACAGCTACCTAAAAAATATGGTTTCATTTCGAATAGCTTATTTTAGGCAAAAAAGGGGTAAACAAACAATTGCTTTTATTGATATTGTTTATTTATACATATGAAGATAAGTTAATACATTGATATTCAAAAGAATGTTTCAGCTTAAATAAGAGCTAAATTATAAAATCAGGATAATAATAAGTTTTATAAAACAATAGTTTAAATAATTTTTTTGTCATGAGTTTTAATGTCATTTGGGTCAAGGTATCTGTTTAGGCAGACACCTCAACTACAACATTTACTTTTAAATTTTGCCTCTATGCTGAATTGATATACAAAAAAAATCGTCAAGTAATGAGCTTAAAGTGTACAAAGTAAATGGATGTCTTCTGGTTCAAGTTCCCATAATTGACGATCTGGGTGCTTTAATACGACCGCGCCATGCTTTATATAGAAATCTACTGTACGCTTACTTGGAGTGGCTGAAATATAAAGTTGATGGGCTTCCAATTGCTTGGCCGATTCTTTTGCCGCTTGCATCAGCTTTGCACCAATACCTTTGCCTTGTTGATCGGCATCGACGTAAAAATATTGCAGTAATTTTGCATCGGGATAATCAGTAATAGTCTGATTCGAGACTACACTAATGCCAGCCAACTGTTCAGACGCATCAAAAGCACCGATAAATAAAGCCCCTTGTTCATAGAGTTCTTTTAATTTGGGCGGATCATTTTCTAAATGATAAGCATCCCAATGTTTAACATCATAAAAACAATCTGTTAATTCTAAGTGTTCTTGCTTTTGTAAGTAGAGTTGGGTAATCAGTTCACGATGATTAATCTGTTGCCAAATTAAATCGATCTCTGTGTATTGTAGTGGCCTTAAGAAAATAGAAATTTTATTCTCCTTAAAGTAAGAGCAAACATGCCTATACACATGTTTGCTCAATGAGTGATTATGAATTAAGCGCTGCTTTTAGCTCATAAAGCTGTTCAAGTGCCTGACGAGGAGTCAGGTTGTCTACTTCGATTTGCTTAAGTAAATCGAGGGCAGGTGAAGAGGCTTCAACTTCTATCACTTTCTCTATGACTTGAGTGCTTGGGGTAACTTCTGAATCTAAAGTTGCAAACAAATCACTTTGAACACTAATTTGTAAGTGCTGCTGTTGTTGCTTCTCTAAAATACGTAAACGCTTCTGAGCTTCTTTAATCACATTAGCTGGAATACCGGCTAATTTTGCAACCTGTAAACCATGACTTTGGCTTGCTGGTCCTTGTTGGACTTTATGCAATAAAATGAGATTACCGTTTAACTCTTGAGCAGTGACATGGTAGTTATCAATACCAGGTTCGCTACCCAACTCTGTTAATTCGAAATAGTGAGTCGCAAACAAGCAAAGACATTTAACGCGTTTGGTTAAATCAACTACACAAGCCCACGCTAAAGAAAGACCATCGTAGGTACTGGTTCCGCGACCAACTTCATCCATTAACACAAGCGATTGATTCGTCGCATGGTGCAAGATTTGTGAAGTTTCAGTCATCTCAACCATAAAGGTCGATTTGCCTGTCGATAAGTCATCGGCTGAGCCAATACGGGTAAAAATACGGTCGATTGGGCCAAGTTTGGCAGCTCGTGCCGGAACGTAACTACCGCAGTAAGCAAGCAAACTAATTAATGCTGTTTGGCGCATAAAGGTAGACTTACCACCCATGTTTGGACCGGTAATAATTGCCATACGGTGCTGCACATCAAGGAAAGTATCATTTGGTGTAAATGGTGCTTTACTTAACGCTTCAACTACAGGATGGCGGCCACCTTGAATCTTAATACCTGTTTCTGGTGTAAATTCAGGGCGTGCCCAGTTGTTTAAACGCGCTTGATGAGCAAAGTTTGCAATTACATCAATTTGCGCGATTGCTGAGCTCATCATTTGTAGGTGAGCAATATTTTCACGAAGGTTTTCAAGTAAAGCTTCAAATAACGCTTTTTCACGAGCTAATGCACGCGACTCACTGGATAAAACTTTATCTTCAAAACTTTTTAGTTCAGGCGTAATGTAGCGCTCAGCATTCTTTAAGGTTTGACGGCGGATATAGTCGGCTGGGGCTTGCTCGGCTTGAGCACGAGTCAGCTCAATGTAGTAACCACTCACACGGTTATAACCGATTTTTAAGGTGCTAATACCAGTACGTTCACGCTCTTTTATTTCTAAATCAATGAGGAATTGACCTGCATGATCACGAATTTGACGTAATTCATCAAGTTCAGCATCATAGCCTTCTGCAATTACATTGCCATCACGAAGTAATACAGGCGGATTTTCAACAATCGCAGCCATTAAATGTTGATGAAGTGCTTTAAAGTCACCCAATTCCTGATCGAGCTGTCCTAATAACTTAGATTTCTTTGCTTGTACAACAGGTGCTAAAGCATTTCTTAAAAATGGAATTTGCGCGCAAGCATGACGAAGTTGAACTAAATCACGTGGTCGGGCACTACCCAGCGCCACACGACTAAGAACACGTTCAATATCCCCAATTTCTTTAAGCACCATACGAACTGGGCTTTCATGGTAGCCTTGAATCAATTGCTCAATCGCATCTAAACGTGCATCAAGTAATGCTGTATCACGGACAGGTTGCATGAGTGTTCGGCTAAGTAAACGTCCACCCATTGCGGTTTGGCAATCGTTCACAAGCTGAAATAAAGAAGTTCCATGCTCAAACAAAGGTTCAATAATTTCTAAGTTACGGCGCGTGATTGGGTCGAGCGCAATAAAGTCAGAACTTTGTTCTAAAAGAATTGAACGGATATGAGGTAAAGCCGTTTTTTGAGTTTCTTTGGCATAGTGAATAAGTGCTGCCGCGGCGGCTTTAGCCAAAGGTAACGGGTCTAGTCCGAAACCAGAGAGTGTTGATACAGAGAACTGGTCACATAAGGTTTTTTGCGCATTGTTTAAATTAAAATCGACATTTGGGCGCTTGGTTACAGGGCAATCTAAATGCTTTTTAATTTGTTCGATAATATTCGGGTCAACCAGATCTTCATCAATCAAAATTTCACTTGGCATGAGGCGAGCCAGTTCAATTGGAAGTTGTTCCGGTTTGTAGTCTTGTTGTTGAACTTTAAAAATACCCGCACTTAAGTCGAGTAAAGCAAAACCGATCTGGTTTTGATGGATACATAGCGCAACAAGGTTAGAGGACTGATAACTTGTAAGTAGTGCGTCGTCAGTTAAAGTACCCGGTGTAAGAATACGAACAACTTTGCGCTCAACCGGGCCTTTGCCAGTAACTTCGCCGACTTGCTCACAAATAGCTACAGTTCGGCCGGCTTTTACTAAACGCGCCAAATAACCTTCGGCTGAATGGTAGGGAACACCTGCCATTGGAATCGGGTTGCCATTTGCTTTACCCCGATGGGTTAAGGTAATTCCTAAAAGTTTGGCTGCTAAATGCGCGTCTTCAAAGAACAGTTCATAAAAGTCGCCCATACGATAAAACAGCAACGCATGTTGATAGTCTTTTTTGACTTTGAGATATTGCTGCATCATTGGAGTGTGGTTGGAGAGATCAGCCATGATTTCAGCGCTATTCATGCGTAATAAACCCTTAAAAAACGAAAAATCTACTTTTGGTTTATTAACCAATTTCAAGTCTTTAAAAAATGAATGTAATTCAAGAAAAGTACAACAACTGGATGAACTTTAGAATCAGCATCCCTAGTATAAAGTGACTTCAGACCATTCCAGTGGTGCAATGGTAACAAATTTGAGTTAACGAAAAAAAGTGATCAAGCATTGAAATAGAGGTTGAATTTAGCAAGACATAAAAATAGAGCAATTGGGTCTTTTAAGCCAAGGATTGAAAAATTTAAATATTCAACTCAAAGTTTACTTTTACGCGATCTAAAACAATGAGTGTTCTATAAGTTTTTACGTCTTCATTATCAGCGAAATGTTTTCTAACTAAACTTTCAAAATGAGATAAGTTATTGCTCAGCATGATAATTATAAATGAGACTCCTCCATTCACGAAGTAGCACTGTTGAATTTCTTCAACAGAAGCAAAGTATAGCTTCGCTCTGTCCATAACTACTGAACGATCTTCGCTAAGGCGGACCTCAATAATGGAAGTAATTTTTTCACCAAATTTGAGGGGATTTAAGATAGCGCAATTTTTTAAAATAATTTCCTTTTCTTCCATCCGAGTTATACGCCTTTGTACAGATGCAGCGGATAGACCGATTTTTTCAGAAATTTCTCGATGGGAAGTTTTATTGTCTTTTTGCAATATTCTTAAGATCGCATAATCAAAATTATCTAAAGAAATCTCTGACATGAGTAAATCTCTCATTAAATGTTAAATATAGAGTTATTTAATCGTTTTACCGTGAAAAATAGAAGAAATATATTGATTATAGAGAATTAAAATTTCAATCATTCCCCTCAATAGTAAAGATGATGATTGAGACAAACTCCAAACAAGGTATGGCATTTGCAGCCGCATTTTTATCTTTAGTTTCTGTACAGATCGGCGCAGCAATAGCAAAAGTCCTTTTTCCGATTCTTACTGCTGAAGGGGTCACCTTAACTCGACTTGCCTTATCGGCCTGTTTCTTATGGGTAGTCTTTAAACCATGGCGGCAGTGGAATAAACAGACCAATTGGAAAAATCTAATTATTTATGGATCAATCCTCACTTTAATGAATACTTTGGTTTATAAAGCATTTTCTTACATGTCTGTTGGGATTGCGATTTCCATCGAAGTGTTAGGACCACTTACGGTTGCTATTTTAATGTCTAAAAATAAATTAGATTATTTTTGGGGAGGATTATCAATTATTGGTTTGCTTCTTCTACCTATGGGCAATGCCAATAATAACTTTAGTTTTATTGGCATGACGTATGCTTTATTAGCCGCAGTGGGTTGGGGGCTGTATGTGATTTATGGCTCAAAAGTTGCACAAGGTGGTGGTAGCTCTGTTGCGACTGGAATGTTTATAGCGGCTTTATTTGCAACACCTTTAGGTGCATCTCACATTATCCATATTTTTGATAGTTATAAGATTCTTTTTACATGTTTACTTATGGCGATGCTAGCAAGTGCTATTCCATTTATATTAGATATGATTGCCATGAAAAAACTGCATCCTCGAGTTTTTGGGATTTTACTAAGTGCGTCACCCGCAGTCAGCGCTTTGGCTGGATGGCTGATTTTAGATGAACGATTAAATAGTTTTCAGGTTCTAGGCATAACAATTATTATGGCATCGTGTGCAGGTTGCTCTTATTTTTCTTATAAACGTAATAAGGTATAAACTGAGACTTCTATATTATTAAAAATAAATATTTCTGGTAAACATGAGATAACCCGATCAAAAAATATGAGATGGGTATCTCATGGGTTCTTTAGCTTTTAGCTCCAACCTAAGAATAACAAAGCTCACAACTTGGTCATTAGCAGCATAATTAAGCACACATGTGCATTATTTTAAATGGTCCTATTGATGAATCTAAATAATAAAAATATTTAACGCAAAAATTGTAATTCACTAATTTTTCTGCACTTAAAGGCTGTACCTGAGAGTCATAGGCATGTATCGTTAAGTCATGATACTTTAAAATTATAGAGTGTTTAAAAAGCAGTATCGTTCAAGTGACCTAATCGGGCTATACCATTAAGATGGTTGAAACTTGATCTCAAAATAATAAGTACAAATCACAATGGGAGAAACGATTACGTTTTATTGGTAAATATTGAAATGGAGTATCAATGACCAAGCTGGCTGGGGTCCTTTAAAGAAATATTTACGGTTGGTTTATTTATGATAACTTCGTCTTACTTTAAAAAACACAAGAAAAATTACCGCTCCCTAAAGGACCAGCAGCTTACAATTGCAGCCAAAGCAAATATCTTTATTTGTATTATTTTTTGCTTGTTTTGGACTATATATTTTGCATTTGCCCAAATGTGGGTGATTGTTTATATGGATATATGTTTCACACTAATTTCCATATTTAGCTTTTTTCTTATTTATATAAACCGTATTTCGGCAGGGATACTTTTATCACAAGCGGTTCTACTGGTTTTTCCAGTTGTCTTTTGCTTATTTTTCGATGTCGCTACGCCTGATCGCCCTCGAGTGGCCCATTTGTTTTTACCTGCCGGAGCGATATTGGGGTATTTGAATTACCGTAGAGAGCCAAGCTTCTTACAAATTGTTTTAATTTTACTGTCGATTAGCTGCTTTATATTTTTTAGTGGCAGCTCTTTTACTCTCGATAGTGCCATACCTTTATCAGAAGATATTCGTGATCATGGTGGGTGGATAGCCACTTGTGTCGCTACTCTTATGATTTGTATTTCAATTTATACCATGCAATTAGAAATACAAATAGAAAGCAGTATGGAGCACAATCTACGTTTGGCACTCACTAAGCAACAATTTGAGCTTTTTTATCAGCCCCAAGTTAATTCGTCAGAAAAGCTGATTGGTGCGGAAGCCTTGTTAAGATGGCATCATCCGGTTTTAGGGTATATTCCAACAAAAGAGTTTATTCCGGCAGCAGCAACTTTTGGGTTAATGCCAGAGATCGGAGAGTGGGTATTGGCCGAAGCCTGCCAAGTTTTACAGGACTGGAGTAAAAAAGAAGAGACCAAAGATCTTACGCTTTCAATCAATATTAGTGCTGATCATTTTATGCAATCTAACTTTGAGCACACTGTGATTAGTCTGGTTCAGCGGTATGACTTCAATCCATCTCGGCTTATATTAGAAATTACTGAAAATATTGCTTTAAATAATTGTGCGAGCATGATTGAAAAAATGCACTTCTTGTCTAAGCATGGTATTCAGCTTTCACTTGATGACTTTGGTACAGGGTATTCATCGTTAAGCTATTTACAAAAAATGCCCATTAAACAAATTAAAATTGATCGCAGCTTTGTACAGGCAGCTTTAGATGATAAACGCAGCAATAAATTAGTGACGGGTATAATTAAAATTGGCCTAGATTTAAACCTTCGCGTGTTGGTAGAAGGAATAGAAACGGCTGAACAGTTTAGTGCTTTTAAAAGTAATGGTTGTACCGAGTTTCAGGGCTATTTATGGGGCTGTCCAATGTCTTTAAATGACTTTATCAAGCAATTGCCCATCAAGACCGATAAAGAATAAATCGGAGCACTCACCAGTACTGTTTAGCAGTTGTTTGCTAGATTGAGCCTAATATTAAGACACACTTTACAAACGTATGTAGAGTGCGAGTGTGTTAGGATGAATTTCTATACCTCTAGATATTTACAATATGACGAAACCTGAAGCGCAGTATCAATCAGGGCAATTTCAATTTTCCTTTCTATCATTAAAATATTGGGGTATCTGGTTCACAGCTTTTATTCTAATGTTTCTTGCGTACTTGCCTTGGGCAATCCAGTGGCGCTTAGCAAAACTATTTTCAAAAATTGCTTGGACACTATTGGCTTCTAGAAGGAAAACGACTTTAAGAAATTTAGGTGCATGTTTTCCTGAAAAAACACCTGAGCAAATTGAAGCCAAGGCTAAGTCGGTTTTTACCGATACGATGATTGGTATATTTGAAGCCTTAAATGCTTGGTATTGTCCTGCATGGTTTAAAAAAAGAGTTCATATAGAAGGCTTGGAACATCTAAATGACAATCGGGATCGCGGTATTCTGCTTTTAGGCACGCATAGCACATTACTCGATGCCGGAGGTGCTGCATGTACGCTATTTTTTGATATGGATGTGGTGTATAGACCTCAAAATAATCCTTTTATGGATTTCCTCATTCATCGTAGTCGCGCTAGGGTTTATAAAAATCAGATTGCAAAAGACAACATGCGTAGCTTAATTGAAAAACTCAAAAATGGTCATGCAATCTGGTATAGCCCTGATCAGGACTTTGGTTTAAAGCAAGGTGTCATGGCTTCATTCTTTGGAATACAAGCAGCCACAGTCACGGCACATCGAAGACTCATGGATATTTCAAACGCTGTTGCAATACCATTATATTTTTACAGAAGCGGGGATATTCGAGATCCTCAATACAATGTACTGGTAGAACCTAAACTTGATAATTTTCCTAGCGAATGCGAAGTGAATGATGCTGAACGCGTCAATAAAATTATTGAAAACCAGATTCGGATCGCCCCAACACAATACATGTGGTTTCATAGAAGGTTTAAAACTCGTCCTGCTGGTGAAGCGAAGTTTTACTGATTTTGTTATGCCTTTTTATATAGTCAACTGAGAGATTTAAAGGCCTTTAAACCGAGACTTTATAAATCCTAAATTAACAATAAATTTTAATTATTTATCCTTAGTTTTTAATGATCTAATTTAAAACAAATGTCATTTTGTGTGCTTGACTGTAATAGGGCAGAGCACTATCCTTTGCCTGCTGGCCACATTGCCAGTCGGTTTTGACAGGCCGCTTTTCATCTAGAACACCAAGAAAGTAATTTTTTGGTGGCGAACTCGTTCGTCCCCCTTCGTAGCGGTAGGACGGAGGTGGGACGCCTTGTGCGTGCCGGTTTCTAGATGACTGGTCTGTCAACCCGCCTTCGTTCTGCCACCATCATTTGACAGTGATTTGGTAGAACTTCTATTGCATCTAGGAGTCCGCCATGCGCGCTAATACATCTCATTTATTGGCTTTTGCCAAATTCTCTTTATTTATACCGCCGGAACAGTCTTTAAAACGGCTCTAGGTTTTCTACACCTTAAGAATCGTCACGACTAAAAAATCATATCAACAACAAAACTTGAGATAGGCGAGCACACCACTTGTGCGGCTTTTGCATGCCTGTATTTAGCACTCATTTTAAGAGTGACGGCATTTCTATCTCTTTACATACAACAAGAATTTATAACGGTAAAACTATGCCAAATTTAGAAACCTCTTCTAAAAAATTACATATTATTCGTACCGCTATTCGTTTGTTTACCACACATGGATTCCATACAACAGGCGTAGACCTGATTGTTAAAGAATCAGAAATACCGAAAGCCACCTTGTATAACTATTTTCACTCAAAAGAACGGCTTATTGAAATGTGTATAGCTTTCCAAAAAAGTCTACTTAAAGAAGACGTGCTTGCGATTATCTATTCAAGCCGTTATTGCACGCCAACCGATAAGCTCAAGGAAATAGTAGTTTTACATGTTAACTCTAACAGTCTGTATCACTTGCTACTTAAAGCTTTGTTTGAAATTAAAGTGGCTTACCAGCAGGCTTACCGTATGGCAATTGAGTATAGAAAATGGCTGACTCGTGAAATTTTTGAACTGATTTTTAGCTTAGAAACACGTGCGTTAAAACCCGATGCCAACATGGTTTTAAACTTAATAGATGGCTTGATGTTCGGGTTTTTGAGTACAAAGAGTTTGGATGAAAGGGATGTGGTGGTGGAGTATTTTTTTAAGCCAACTTGTTTGAGGTAAATGAGTTATTTAAATAAAAGAATGTATGGTTTGCTTGATTTTTATTAGATGAGCAGACCATATACACCCTGCAATGATGTGAGCTCATTACTCAGGTTAGATCAAATAATTAGATATAACATACTGTTTATATTATAAAAATTAATATTTTTGACTTTGTGGCGATAATATTGCTATTTTATTTTTACGCTAATCGTAAATAGATTACGTATATCATAATTAAAATGGAATTAATTTAAAGCGAGTCATGGAGAAAGGAATACCATGAAAGAAATTGTATTAAGTGATTTGATCAATCAGCAGAAAGTTGGACCTTATCAAAAATTTATTTTGGTTACCTGCTTATTACTAATGATTATGGATGGGTATGACATTCAGTCCATGGCTTACGCAGCCCCACTGATTATAGAAGAATGGGGTGTTCAAAAATCCATGTTGGGAGTGGTGTTTAGTGCAAGCTTGTTTGGTTTGTTTGTTGGATCATTTTTATTAAGTTCACTTTCTGATCGTTTTGGTCGCCGTCCGATACTACTGATCTCGACCTTTATATTCTCCATATTGATGCTGTTGACACCACATGTAGGCAATATTGAGCAATTGACCGTAATCCGCTTTGTTACAGGAATTTTTTTAGGCGGTATCATGCCAAATGTGATGGCTTATAGCTCCGAAATTGTTCCATATAAATCTCGTATTTTTACCATGATGGTCATTTCTTGTGGCTATACGGTAGGAGCGATGTTGGGGGGCGGAATATCAGCCTTACTAGTTCCTTGGGGAGGATGGCAGGCGATTTTTTATTTTGGCGGTATTATACCTTTAATTATTTTCTTTATCACATTCTTTAAGTTGCCAGAATCTTTATATTTTTTGAGTGAAAATAGCAAAAATAGCTCCAAAATTTTGTTTTGGTTAAAGAAGTTTTATCCAGCATTAACATTCAATTCAGAGATAAAAATCATCAATAATACTGAGGTTCAGGTTAAAAAGTCACCGCTTGAGTTATTTAAAAATCAGCGTGCGTTTTTTACCTATTCCATCTGGATCATCAGTATTTTAAATATGATCAGTTTATATTTTCTGGCAAATTGGCTTCCGACTTTGGCCAAAGAATCAGGGCTTTCATTAAATCAGGCATTGTTGATCGGCTCCACTCTACAATTAGGCGGTACGATTGGTAGTGTGGTGATGGGCCTTAAAATTGATAAGACAGGATTTTATAAAGTATTAATTCCTGTTTTTCTGGTTGCAGTGATTAGTGTTGCTTTAATTGGCTATTCTGTTAGTCATATCGTTTTATTGTTTATTATCATTTTTATTGCTGGCTTTGCCATTGTTGGTGGGCAACCTGCCATTAATGCTTTGTCGGCCAGTTATTACCCAGTTTCACTTCGTACTACAGGGGTGGGCTGGAGTATTGGAATTGCTCGTTTGGGTTCTGTCATTGGGCCGTTATTTGGCGGTTATCTCTCTCAATTTCTGGTCATTACCCATTTATTTGTGATTGCTGCCATACCTTCGCTATTCGTCATTATCATGCTGATGATTCAGGCCAAGTATCGGTCATAATACGGTCTAAATATAGAATTCACATAGTGCACATATAGACCGTAATTATGATCGGTGAGTAGCTTCAGAGAGTTGGTCACAAGCTACTCATGGATTATTTAACTCGATACCATGTTTGGTTTCGGCCAATTGCAGAAATACCTATGTAGCCGCGAGCGGTAAGTTTTTCCCCATCTGGTGATACGGTTACGCTAAAGCGATAAGTCTTGTCTGACTGAGGATCGAGAATAGATCCTTTGTCATATTTATTTTGACCTACGTTTTTTAAATTTTTGACAATGGTTAAACCAATTAAAGATTTATTTTTATAAGTCCCTTCACACATCGTACATTTACTGGCTTCGCTTGAAACAAGGATTTTTTCAATATTTGCGGATAGAACTCCATTTTTGTCTTGGCTAAATCTTACCAGCGCTCTCGGTTGATTGGTGGCATCATCAATAGTTTTCCAAACACTGCCATGTAACTTGTCCGAAGCAAATGAATGAATTGAGTAAAAACTCAGTAAAAGTAAGAATAAATATTTTTTCATATCAAATGTTTCTCTAATTAAATATGGATGGCTTTAACTGCCAAAATGATTCATTTTAAATTTAACTTCACAATCTTCTTAGTATTGATCTATAAGCTAAACAATATGTAAAGTTATAATCTATTTGTCTGAATATTATTTTGAATACATTACTTATGCAATTGCGAGAATGGACAGAATTATAAAAAGAATTTCGAAGTCATTTATTTAGTATTGAATCACAGTCTGCAATATTAAATTTTATGACTAAACATCCTGAAACTGTTTCTTTACTCTAATCATATTTACGGGTAAATGGCTCTTCCTGAAAAAAGAGCCATTTAAATTGATAGATCGAACTAAGCACTATGCTTGAATGCTGCTACTGCTTTTTCTAGAAAGTGTAGGGTAACCGGTTTGAGCCAAGTACCGTCAGCAAGGCTTGGTTCATTTTGCATTGCTGAACGGATCTTTTCTTGAGTGCTTGGATTTTCGCCAGTATAACCTTGTAGCATAGAGAGCCATTGCTGTGCCAAACGCTTTGCTCCTTCACTATTCGGTTTAACCTCAGCGTCAATCAATTTCTCAATATCGACTAATAGTTGAGGCCATTTTTTCATTTCGCGAACATAATTTTCCTTTAAAAAAGCAAACTCATTATCAGATAAATAACGAGCAAAAATACTCAGCTTACTCTCTGAAAAGGCCTTAAGTAAAAACTCAACAACTTCTGGCATTACTCCTAATTTTTCCTGAAATTCAGGTTCTGCAGAATTGATGTTATTTAATTTAACAAGCCATTCTGGATTGGTGCGCGTATTCTGCTCAAGTGTTTTCATCCACTTATGGGCGAGCTTTTGAGCGGTTTCACTGCTAGATGATTCTCCAGCATTAAATACCGTATTTACAGCTTGAGTTAACTCTTGCCATTCTTGGTGGGTTTTAGTACCTGATTGTAAAAATGTAAGCTTTTCAAGTTCTTCTTGCGTAAAGTATTTCTCGTACATTGCTATAAGCTCCAGCATATTTAGCCAATCCTCCAAATCAAGTTCTTCACCATTGATGAGCTGAGATTTCAATTGTCCAAGCTGATTTCGCAATTTCTTCTGCTCTGCCAGTCTTTGATCAATTGCTTGAATCTGCCGATCAATAATCGGTAAAAGTGCTAGATTGGGATCTTCAAGAACCGTATAGATTTCGGCTAGCGACATACCCAGCCCTCGTAATGCTTGAATTTGATGCAAACGAGTGATGTCTTTAGGGGTATATAGTCGATAACCAGCATCGGAACGGGCCGAAGGCTGAAGTAAACCGATATCGTCATAGTGATGAAGAGCACGGACAGTAAGTCCTGTTTGCTTAGCCAATTCACCAACTTTTAACAGCATCTTTTTAGCTCCTTCTTCCTTAGGCGTGTTTTATGCTAGGGGCTTACGTTACGTGAGGGTCAACTACTTTAAATCATAATTTTTTATTATTTTATTTTTGGTAAATGTTCAGGTTTATCTTTTTATTGTGGTTTAACCACCAGAAATTATTCACGATTCTAAAAGTAATTTTTGGTTTTTGTCTGGTTTTATATAAGATTTTGAAATACCTAACAAATCAATAGCAACCGATATTCACCGTCATTTTCAACAGGTGCCCGATGCACACACGGTAAAACCTTTTGAGTGGGATGATCTACTGCTAAACGCCATAAGTGTCCAATACCTAAATTTATAGGTTGGGCATTCGGTTTAGGCTGATAATGTAAATCAAAAAAATACTCTGCTAAAAAGCTTTCAAATTCGGCTTCTGGGCCGTCATGTAAAGCTTTGAGCTTTTCTCTAATTTCAGGAATTAAAACTTTTTGTTCAACCTGATCATTCGGCACAATGTCGCTAGCCGCGCCGTGATAAGTACATAAGAATGTGTCGGTTTCAATAGGGGAACGATCAACATGAAATGAATAGACATCTGTTGAAATAAAATCGAGCTCTTCATCACGTTCATAATGCTTAAGTAAATTAAGTACAGGTGATGCACCCATATCAGTTAAGAGCTGCATGTCTTTTAAAATAATATCTCGAGCCAAACCACCTTGTTCTGAAAGCTCAAGTGCTAACAGGTCTTCAGTAGAAATTTCGGTAATATTTTCTTTTAACTCAAGTTTAGCCACAATTTCTTTAAAGTCGCCTACCAAATTTCTGTACCAACAAATAGCATTCTTATTTCCCTGAAAATGTGTATTCACAAGTTCAGCAAAAGTAGATACCACTTCAACTTGCTTGTGGTCAGAAAATGTATTCGTCATATTAAAGCTAAATGGCTCAAAATCTTGCCAATTATACCCCCTCAGTGCTTATAGGGCTGCAAGCGGTAGCCACAATTTGCT
The DNA here is from genome assembly GCF_027855455.1 of Acinetobacter sp. AOR01_HL. NCBI lineage: Bacteria > Pseudomonadati > Pseudomonadota > Gammaproteobacteria > Moraxellales > Moraxellaceae > Acinetobacter > Acinetobacter sp. AOR01_HL. The sequence continues at coordinate 32,880 of NZ_JAKTIM010000011.1, forward strand.
TAAAAAATGAAGGTAATGCAAGAAAAGTACAATAATGGTATGAAGTTTTGGTTATGCGTGCTTATTATAAATTGGCTTTGAATAACTGAGAAAAGGTAAGAAGTCGACTATTTTTATAGTCATGCAAGGAATAAGAAAAGTTTTGAAGTAATAAGGTCACGAGGAAGATATGGAAGGAATTAAAACAATCGGTGTGGTTGGTGTCGGTGTCATTGGTGCAAGCTGGACAGCATTATTTTTATATAAAGGCTTTAAGGTAAAGGTATATGACCCTTATCCAATAGACGAAGAATTATTTAAAAAGAGAATACAGGCAAATCTTAGTGATTTGCTCGCTTTAGATCAGCAAACAGATTCAAGTCATCATTTACAAGATATTTTCCTAAATTTAGAGCTTTACAACAACTTAAAAGATGCGGTGATTGATGCCGATTTTATTCAAGAAAATGCACCGGAGAGGTTAGATTTAAAGCAAAATTTATATCAAGAAATCACTTCATATTGCCCTGAAAAAACATTAATTGCTTCAAGTTCTTCAGGCTTAAAAGTTTCTGACTTTCAAAAAGATGCAACTCATCCCGAGCGTATTTTTTTAGGTCATCCATTTAACCCGCCTCATCTATTACCTTTGGTTGAAATTGTGGGTGGAAAATTAACAGATCCGCAAATTTTAAAGAAAGCTTCCGAGTTTTATCAAAGTTTGGGTAAGCATCCGATTGTTTTAAATAAAGAAGTTAAAGGGCATGTAGCAAATCGTTTACAAGCTGCTTTGTGGCGAGAGGCATTTTCACTGGTTAAAGAAGGGGTGTGTTCGGCAGAAGATGTTGATATCGCAATCACCAGTGGGCCTGGGCTGAGATGGGCTTTATTTGGCCCCTATATAAATATGGAACTTGCCAATCAGAAGGGGTTTAAAGAGGCAATTCACCATTTAGGACCACCTATGACCGAATGGTGGAATGATATGCAAAATTTTCAGCACTCTGAAGAAACTACTGAGTTGCTAGAAGAACAAACTAAAGAGCTTTTAACACATTATAAAGATATCGATTTATCTCAAAAAAGGGATAAAGGACTAGTCGATATTTTAAAATTGAGACAACAATTAGAGTTGGATTAAACCAGTTTTTATGAAAGGCCAAACAGTGCTTTATTGAGGTGTTTGGCTTTTTTATTTTTGAGTATTTCGGTACTATTCCTATTCTTCTTTCCGCACAAAATCTATAAAAAGCTTGCACTCATCGTAAGCTTTTAGACTGATTAATTTACTAGGGCATATGAAACGTTACTGGAAACAAACCGAATCAATAGCTTCACGTTGGACGACCGAACAAGACTGTTTTTTAATAGAAAATAATTCACTTTCTATAGATGAGCTAAAAGAGCATTTACCATTTTCTGAAGATGAAATAAGAGTTCGTAGATCAGTTTTAGGACTCGTAAGACGAGATCAGCAAATGAGACCCTATTAATTTTACCAAATGGTAAATTTTAATTGAAAATAAATATTTCAAAAGATAATAATATTTTTAAAAAAATTGCGGATGAGTTATCAAAACCATAATTTTTTTAGGTGATTGTTTAATAGTCTTTACATAAAGCTTTAACTACTTACGTTTGAGTATAATATTGTTTCACTCCTTTACATTTGTTTAATCATAATCAGAACCATAAAACATTTTAAGATCAAAACTTTATAACAATTGAGATTGAGGAGGGTAAAAATGCCAAAGTATTTAGCCGTGGCTGAAAAGGTTTATAAGAATATTAAAAAAGACGACTTATTCACCAATGACCTTACACAAAATCTGAATTGTTTAATCAGTCAGATACGTAAGGCCATTAAAGGGACTGAGTTTAAACTTAAGTTCAATTATATTGATTTTGACGAGCAGCTCACGAAGCCTCTTAGTGAATGTAAAGTCAAAGTTGATCTAAGTGTAATGCCGAAGTTTGAAAACGAAGGAGAGTATTTGCTCTGGTTAGCAAGTTTTATCGAGCGAATTACCGATGGCGGAAAACCTAAATTTCCACCAATTTCACAATTAATTCCGCACGGATTTAAAATTTCTAAAGAATCATTTCCTGTGACTGTTGCTCCTCCTAAAGAAGAGCATGCAGATATGATTATTAAATATTTTAAATCGGAAGATTTTATGAAAACCAATAAAACTCCTTCGTAAAGAATATAGAAGTATTCGTCCACCATACTTCTATATATTGCTGGTTTAAATTCAGCCACCGCCTTCTGGGGCGGTTTTTTTATAGATATTCTTTTATTTATTTCTAAAAGCAAAACCGGTTTGTCGTAATTACTGTTACACCACTCATTTTTTTTTAGCACAGCTTCTGGAACCTGAGCCATGTCTTTCACAGCAGCAAAACCCATAGAGCCATAAAAGCCCTCTAACTCGGCAAAGGGTAAACAGTAAAGCATAGAAAAATCTGAATTTTTAATTAAGAAATCAACTACCTTACGGGCGATTCCTAATCCTTCATTGCCCGGAAAAACATAAATTCCGCCAAGCTCGCCACTGTTAGCATCAATACCCACAACTCTACCTTGACCAACAATTTTCTCATCAATAGAAGCTAGTATAATAAGTTCATCATTATGTGATGGAACAAAATCAATTTCGGCATAGCGTTCGTTTATAGCTTTGAGATCGGCAGTGTTCGCGAATCTTAATGAAATTTCCATCATTTTTTCCTGCAAGTATTATCTATAATATTCAAGACTTCGTTTTTTCAAAAATATTTATAAGATATAAAACAAGATAAATAATTTAGCTAATTATTTAAATTAGCCTTTTTCATATAGTACGTATTAGATTAAAAATGAGGCGGATTAATTAACCTTCTAACCGTTTCTTCGAGTTCATCGTAATGATGAATACTTGCATCTGAAAGAGAAGGATGAAGGGTAAGAGTTGGATGAAAATATATTGTTTTCATACCAATTTTTTTGGCACCTTCTATATCTGCTTTGGGATTGTCTCCAATAAAAATACAATCTGATGGCTTACAATCTAGTTGATTGCAAGTGTATAAATAGATTTCAGGATCTGGTTTTCTTAAACCTATAGCTTCAGAAATCACGATAATCGAAAAATAGTCCGTTAATTCTAAAGCATAAAAATTTTTCTCCTGAAAAGGTGTTTTTCCATTGGATACTAAGCCTAATGTGTATCCTTGAGCATGAAGATTTTGAATAGTTTTTGGAGCATTTTCAAATGCTGTAGAGAATTTATTAAAATCATTAATGTAAGATTGCAGCAATTCAGACGTATTATATTTTTTGATATTAAAATCTTTAATTAATTGACTGTAAACAATATCTTTCCAAACGCTTCCGTTATTGTCTAGCTCTATGAATCGGTTAATAAAAGATTTTTTTAGCTCATGGGGTACTAAGTTTAAGTAGCTTACTTGCCAGTTAAGAAATTTTAAAAGTGATTCATTTCGGTTAAGAATAGTTTGATCTAGGTCAAACAAGAGAACTTTTTTCATTTTTAGCATCTTTTATAAATAGATTAATATTTATAGCGAATTTCTATCTATTGTTCAGTTTAATTAAAATACTTTTACGATTATTCTTTGAATAACTCTAAATCAAAATAGCCCATCATAAGGAGGTGCTAAAAAACCTTCTAATCATGATGGGCTTTTACTCTTAATGATTCATAGAATCAACAGCTTGAAGTATGCCTGTAAATAATATGGCTAGTTTTGACTCAGGCTGTGGCTCATTTCCATTTGCGGTAAATACAGCACAAACTTTATGGCCTTTTTGAGTTTTTCCAATCACGGAAAAGTTAATCACGCCGTATTCAGAACCACCTTTGAAACCAATCTTTTGCCAATTTAAATTTTTAAAAAGTGGATTTAAAGAACTGTTCAGAGCAGGAGCATCTTGAACACTTTCAAGAAGAGGACAAATCTCATTGGCTGACATATACCATTCAGCATCTTGCCAAGTAGCCAATTTTCCAATGCTACTCACACTTGGTAGCGGCAGTTTGTCTAGTTCAGCGAGTGCTTTTAGACGAGCCGACTTTGTTCCTGTTTTAAACTTATTTCTGAACTTTTCATTACTTGGGTCAATCAGTTGAAATAGCTCTCGTGTCGTCAGCAGAGGAGAATTTCTAGGTGACAACGCTTCTATATGAGGTTTCTTTAATACCTCTATCAAGCTATCGGTTGCTGTATTATCGCTAATTTGTATCATTAACTGCGCAAGAAGTTCGAGATTTACAGGCGTACCAGCAGGCAAGTTTTGTAAAACTCCAGTTGGCAATGAGCGATTCTTTTCTTTTAAAGAAACAATAGTTTCTCTTTTTAATTCGCCTTTTTTTATTGCATCTTCATAAGCTTTTAAAACCAGTAATTTAAAAGTCGAACCGACAGCCATAGGGGTTTTATCGTTTTCTACAACCACAGGCTTGTTATCTACAATAACTAAAAGAGAGGTTTTACCGATTGCATTTTCATGTAGACCTTTAACCATTTCGTCTAGGCTTATTGTCTTAAAATGAGGCGCACTAAACCAAAGAGTACTAATTTGTCCTTGCTCATTTAAGCTAATTGAAACGGGTAATTCTCCTTTTTCGAAATCCATAGTTCCAGAGCCATTTGAAACATTAATACTTTTAAGAGCGCCTAAAGAGACTTTTAAATCATCAACAATTTTTTGAATTTGTGTGATGGGAACTTGTCCTAAAAATTGAGGGCTAAATAAAGAAGCTTCTATGGGTTTATCTGCAAAAATTAATGAAAGTGTAGTCGATAAATTATCCATTTTTTGTTCTGTCGCTGCATGAGTAGTAGCAATAACAATAGGGGAAACATTCAAAGCCATAACACCTACAGCAAAAAATAAAGCTCTAGTTGCGTACATTTTCTTGGTGAGAAAGTTCTTCATTAAATGTCCTCTTATATTCAGATTCATCTACAGTTTTTATGAAATAGTTTTAAAGTACTTATTATTTACATACTAATTTAACAGGACTCAACTATCTATTATCTAAAGCTATTTACGAGACTAAAAATACCTATTCACACGCCTATCAAACCCTAATTAACTATAAAAACATGGCTGTCAATAAAGTTTACAGACAACTTAGAACACTCAATATTGATGACTCTTTTCCCTAAGATTAAATTAATTAGTCTTTTGAAATATATAAATATTTTAAACTAAACATTCAATAAAAGAATTTTTCTACCTAGATTTATAGATATAAGAAATTTTTTAATTAATTTTGAAAAAAGAATATAAAAAACAAAAGATTGACAAGTATTGTTTTTTGTTACCTCTATCTTGTTAAGTAATAGATTCTTTATCTTATTTTAAAAAAAATATAAGCTAAAAATTAAGCTTAATATATAAAATTAAACATTATTTTCATTATATTTAAGTTTCGAAAATATTGTTTATGCACTGATAAGAAGTGTCTCTTACACTTAAAATTCACTGCTAATGAAATAGACAGATTTGTATGTATTTTATAAAATACTGCAAAATATAATTTAGTCATATAAAGATGTTGAACAGTATTCATCAAGTTTTAGATAGTTTGGGTATTAGCCCGCAGAAACGTGCTATTCATGTTCAATTTACGTCTCCGATATTGAATGACCAAGTATTTCTGCAAAGAATTGATGGTGTACATGCACTCAATGATGGTTTAAAAGCAGAACTTTTATGCCTATCGACAAATGCAACGATTCAACTTAAATCTTTTATTGGTGTTCAGGCTGCTGTAGATATTGTGACGGAGCGAGGTGAATTAACTCGCGTTACAGGCATTATTACTCATGCTCAACAGGGCCAATCAGATGGAAGTCTAACTTTATATAAGCTGATCTTAGAAGATCCAACTGCATTATGGAAATATCGCCGTAATTCACATGTATTTATGAATAAAAGCGTGGTTGAGATATGGGAAATACTATTTAAAGAATGGCAAACTAAAAATCCGCTATTTGCTGCAAGTTTAAGTTTAGATTTAAGCGGTCTAACACAAACTTATGATGTGCGTCCTTTTGTGATGCAACATAACGAAAGTGACTGGAATTTCCTTACACGCTTACTTCGTAGTGAAAATATCAGTTGGCTCATTGATGAAGCTCAGCATATTGTTCCAAGTACAGATACATCTATTCAAGCTCAGAAACTCAGGTTAATTGATGCCAATAGTCAATATCAGCCTTTAGACCGTAAAACGATTCGTTACCACCGTAGTAGTGCGGTGGAACAATACGACAGCATGACTCGCTTAACTGCCGAGCGTTCTCTTCAACCTAACGTTATGCATATACAACGTTGGCAAGCAGAAATATTAGAACAAGAAGAAGGGATTGGAAGTGTTCAAAGTAAGCATCAGCATAGTGAACATTATGACAATGCTACACTTGGCTTGGAGCAAGCTTGGAACTATTCGCCTGCATGGATTGGTGACTTAAAGGGTGAGGATGGGGTTACTAAATCTGGAAATCAACAAGTTGAACGATTAAACCAGAACCTCCGCAATTACTACGAGGCACAGGCTAAGCGGTTTATTGCACAAACAACAGTTCACGTGCCTATGTGGGCTACTATTTCGAATTAAATGAACATCCAGAAATAGATCAGCATGAAAGCACAGATAGAAGTTTTTTGATTATCTCTAAAAGTTTTTTCAATCAGAACAACTTACCTAAAGATCTGAATGATCAAATCAATGGTTTATTGGCGCAAAGTAACTGGGCAATACAAAACCCCGAGAACAGTGATGAACGCCAAGCGAATCAACTGATTTTACAACGTCGTCATATTCCAACAACACCAGCTTATAACCCGCAAATTCATAGTCCAGTCACTCATCCACAACGCGCAAAAGTGGTGGGTCCTGAAGGTGAAGAAATCTATGTAGATGAGTGGGGGCGTATTAAAGTCCGCTTCCTATTTACGCGTAGTAATGACCATAGCCATAATGGTGGAGCAGGAACCAAAAACAATGACACCGATTCAGCTTGGATTGACGTTCTAACGCCGTGGGCTGGAGAAGGTTATGGTGCGCGGTTTTTACCGCGTATCGGTGAGATTGTCGTTATTGACTTCTTTAATGGCGATATCGACCGACCATTTGTAATGGGCCGAATTCATGAGGCCCAGCGCCATCCAACCAAATTTGATAACTAAGGTAAGCTTCCTGATACTAAAAAGCTGAGTGATATCCGTTCTAAAGAAGTCTCAGGTGGTGGGTTTGGGCAACTTAGATTTGATGATACCCCGGGACAAATTAGTACCCAGCTACAAAGCAGTCATGGTGCAAGTCAGTTGAATCTCGGGAAATTGAGCCATCCTAAAGATAAAGCGGAAAGTGAAGACCGCGGAGAAGGATTTGAACTGCGTACGGACCAATGGGGAGCTTTACGCGCGGGGCAAGGCTTATTGGTATCTACCCATAAACAGGATAATGCCAAAGGAGACCACCTTGATGCAAATGAGGCCAAGCAACAAATCGAAGGTGGTCTCAACAATGCCAAGGCACTCAGTGAAGTTGCTAAAAATCAGCAAACTGACCCGTTAGATATGCTTGAGAATATTCAGACTTTTTTAGAAGTTCTCAAACAAGAAGATCCTAAAAAGGCTGCTGAGTTTCAATCAGCAGTGTTGCTGCTGGCATCTCCAAAAAGTATTGCTGTAAGTAGTAATGAAGATATACACCTCAGTACAAATGGTCAGCTCACTCAAAGTGCTGGAGATAGCATCAATCTGTCTACTCAAAAGAACTTGATTGCACATGCCTAAAATAAGATTAGCCTTTTTGCAGCGCAACAAGGGGCGAGACTGTATGCAGGCAAAGGTAAAGTCGAAATACAGGCGCAAGGCGATGAAGCTGATTTAATTGCCCGTAAAGCTGTTCAGATTATTTCAACTGAAGACAAAATTGAAATTAGTGCTTCTAAAGAAATCGTTATCACGGCGGGTGGATCTCAAATCAAGATTAATGGCTCGGGAATTTTTCCTGTCACTGGTGGCAAGTTTGAGGTGAAGGCTGGGCAGCATTTGTTTATGGGGGGAGGAAGTGCTTCTGCTACTTTGCCTGCTTTGCCAGCAATAGGAAAAAATACGGGTTCAATAGAGCTTAATTATGTTTATGAAGATTTATCTCCTGTAAAACAAGCAACATATGAACTTTTATTTGAAGATGGGACCAGTAAAAAAGGTATGTTGGATGCAAATGGTTACGCTAAAATTGACAATATCGAGTTAGGTAAGAAAGCCAAAGTTTTATATGGTGAAGATATTAGAGTTAAACCTGAGCATTTTATAGATCTTTTGAAAAATCCTATTGCTGAGCAAAAAATACGTACTGAAGAAGATGTGTTATCTGCGAGGGCAACATTTTCTGATACATACAATGCTTATCTAAAAGATAATTTTTTTGATGATGAAATTGAAGAAATGCATACGCAAGATTTAACAGATGACGAAGCTGAATCCGAGCGTAGTTATCAAGAAGGTGATATTTAATGGCGACTTTACCTTCTGTACCAGCAAAAGCAACTAAACAACCTGTAACACAAAGAGTAACACCTCAGCAGTTAAAAAAAGCAGATGATGATGTGGGGAAGTGGTTTTTAGGCTTACTAGATGGGAGCGGTACGGGGCCTAGTCAAATTATTGTTACAGCAATTTTAGGATGCGTTCCTGTCGTAGGACAATTATTTGATTTACGTGATTTAATTAAGGGGATTATCTTAGTAGCTACAAATCCGGCTAATATAATGGGATGGGTAGATTTAGTCATAACTTTAATTGGATGTATTTCTGGATTTGGAGATGCATTCAAAGCAGGGTTTAAGCTTGCAAGAAGTGGTGCAAATGCAGAGCGTGTATTTGATGCTATGCGTAAATATACCAAGATAGATCCTAAAAAAGCATTAAAAGAAATGGATTGGAATCAACTTAAAAACAAATGCCTTTCTTTACTCAATAAAATGATCGATGAATTTGTAGATGTTCTAGATTCTTGGTTGGCAAAACAAGTAATGGGTAGACCCAAAGTAAACGAAGTAATTCGTATGCTTCAGCAAGTAAAAAAAGATGCTCCAAAATATATGAATTCTGCATTTGCAGAAATTCAAAAAACAGTTAATCAAATGTTGAATATGCATCCACCATTACCGAGTACAGCAGCAGCTAAGACGACACGTCAAGTTCCGCCTAGACAGACGACAGTTGCAGGGAGAGGAAAAAACTCATCTCAACAACCTTCAAGTCATCAAAGAGGTGGAGCACAGCAGCAAGTAAAAGACAAAGCTCCGACTGTTCAGAGTTCTGCTGCTAATAAAACAAAACGTAGTCAAGAAATTAGACAATCGAAAAAAAGCGTTGGTCTACGGGGGTGCCTGCTGAGCATATTGTGGATTACTATTCAAAAGAAAGACGAAAAGCTTTACGTAAAATTAATGATAATGGACGTTTAATAGAAGAACATGATCGTTTAAAGCGTAATGCAGCAGGTGACCGAATACGTAAACAAGATATTAACCAAACTGGTATAGATCATTTGTGGTTTGGAAGCCATAAAGGTCGTAAATATTTAGTTGGTGAAACAAAGGGAAGCATTTTTGGTCATTTTGCTTTTTTAGCGGGAATGACAGATTCTGATGCTAAAGCTATTGAAGGTAATCGGAGCGAGATTGGTAAAATTTTTGATGGAAAGACTGAGTACAATGAACAGTCAGGGTTAGGTAAAAGATCAACTAGTGCGGAGACCTCAAAAGTGTTTTTTTAGTTATTCTGCTTGTCTAACAGTAGAAGAACTTGCTGACTTTTTTCCAAAGGTAGTGGAATATTGGCAGCTTTATGCAAAGCATCATATCAATTTTCATCAAAGTTCAGAATGTGATGGACATTTAGTACCGCACTTAGAATTAATTACAAGTGAATATTGGGAAGCTTTACAGTTAGTTTGTTTCTCTATTTTATTTGCTCAACCTGAGCATTTAAAAACAATTATGGAAATTCTGGCTTATGAAAATGATGAGCAAGATGCATTACTGGATAAGCTAGTGTCTCCATGGTTACCAGATCGGGAAATCTCGGAAGTCTATTTAAGACAACTTCCATATAGAAAGCTTGAAAAAGTATTTACGGCGGATGAAGCTCACCGTCCAGCTCTGATGTCAGCTTACATGGATGAATGGTATGGTGCAAGTAAAAGAGAACCTTATCATGATCGTCATAAAAGTAGTCAGTTTCCGGGTTACTGGTCATTAGAGGCAGCAGCAATTACAGTTATTTTACGAATAGATGACAGTAGTTATCGAGATAAACCATACTATCCAAAAGACTTAGTTGATTATGCTCGAAGCCAGTATATGGTTCTAGATGAACATGGAAATATAGAGGGAGAAGCTAACCGTTTACGTTGTGAAGCAGGTCAATCTTGTCCACAGTCTGGAGAATGGTATAGCCCAGCGAATGACATGCAAAAACGTTATTTTAATCAGGGCGAAATTATGCCAGAAATTAAAGATAACTCTTGGGGTGAAACGATTTGGTATTTAGATCTAGAAAATTAATAATATTTTATTTTTTTGATTTTTTAATATATGGCCTATCTAACTGATGGGCTTTTTTATGTCTGGAACCATGTCTATGATGAATTAAATAATCGCACCACAACTATTCGACCAGATGGACAGAAAATAGATTGGCTGACTTATGGAAGTGGACATGTCTATGGCGTAGCTTTAAATGGTGAAGATGTTGTTAGCTTTGAACGTGATGATTTACATAGAGAGACATTACGCCACTATGCAAATGGTCTTAGCCAACAACAACGTTATGATGAAGCAGGCCGCTTAACTCAGCAATTAATGTTGAATGGGCATGACAAAGGTTATCAGGCCCAAACTAAAAATAATGCTATCTAGCATACCAACCAATTGATTGAACGCTTATATCACTACGATAAAACAGGTGAGCTAACGGCAATTCGAGATACACGCCGTGGCAATATTGCCTATAAGTACGATCCTATAGGGCGTTTACTTGAAGCGAGCAGTAAACTTGGAAAAGAAACGTTTAGTTTTGACCCCGCCAGTAACATTATAGATTCGTATCATAGTCACAAGGCACAAAGCTATTCACAAACTACGGAAGAAAAAGACTATGGTTATAACCGTTTAGTTAATAACGTAGTTAAAGAATATCTAGATCAACAATACCAATATGATGCTTATGGACAACTCGTAAGACAAAAAACGAGTCAAGGTGATTTAAACTTTGAGTGGGATGTCTATGGCCGTATGGTGAAGAGCCGTAATAGTCAATATACGGTAGAATATCGCTATGATGCATTAGGCCGCCGTATTCAAAAGCGGAGTAAACATCACCATACAGGTCAAGAACAGAACATCATTTATGGATGGGATGGCGATACGCTTGCTTATGAGTCCACAGAGCAGTTGACCAAGCATTACATCTATGAAAAAGATAGTTTTGTACCGATGCTACAAGCTGTTTATTTAACTCCAATAGAATTGCATCAAACTCCAGATTGGTCAGATAGACCTTATAACATACACCGTGACCCGCTTTGGAAAACTGAAAAACAGGGTAAAGAATTTGATGATGTATGGTTCTATCACTGCGACCATTTAGGCACACCGCAAGAAATGACTGACCATACTGGTTCAATTATTTGAAAAGCCGAATATAAAGCTTGGGGTGAGTGTAAAGCAGAGAAAGCCAAGTCGAATTTCTTCGAAAATAGTGAAATTATCTCAAATAATATCCGTTTCCAAGGTCAGTATTTTGATGAGGAAACAGGACTTCATCACAACCGTTATCGTTATTATTCGCCGTATGTAGGTAGGTTTGTCAGTAAAGACCCGATTGGGTTGCTGGGGGGGAGTAATAATTATGCTTATGCCCCAAATCCTACAGAATGGGTTGATCCACTAGGATTAAGCTGTCAAAAATACCAAAAGGCTTTAAAAGCTTTGGCCAATTAAAGCAGTTTGGACAAGCGATGCAGGCAAGGTTTTCTAAATTAGGATTTAAAGGTGCGACGATGTATATGCAAGGAAGTGCACATAGTGGTAGAAGTTTTGAGACGGGTAAAGCTTTTGATGATGGAAGAGTAAGTGATTTTGACATAGCAGTGGTTCAACCAGAATTATTTGAAAAAGCAAAAAAAAATGGGTATAGCAAAAGGTAATCGTACATTACCTATTGAGATAAACTCAGTCGAAGCAAATAAATTAGGTATTAATGGCGTACTTCAAAAGATGTCAAAACTCGCGGGAGGACGGGATGTAAATGTTATGATATTTGATAGTCCAGAAAGTGCCAAAGCTAAAGCGGAAGGTACACGAATTCCAGCAAACTGTATGTAAGGTGTAAAATGAAAAAGAGTTTTTTTTTAGCATATACGACAAACTTAAATTCAATTGATTTAGTTCGAATTTTTGAAAAAAAATTTGATATTTCTTTTATTGAACATAGCAGTGATTATTTGGGAAATTATTACTCTTATGAGGGATTATTATGTGATAATTTTAAAATATTGCAAAATAAGTTACCTGATGGTGATCTGCAAATAAATAACGGTGGAATAGAAACTATTTTGAAATTGGGCTTTTTAAATGGAAAAAATAAAGAAAAGCAAAGTAAGTATGAATTTATGAAAAAACAATTAGCGAGTTTGGATAATATAAATTTACATTCATTTGATATTCTTGAAGAGGAATGAATGCACTAATACGATAAGAGATCATATGAAAGGAAAATAAATGAAGACTTAGGATCAGTGAGATGAGAAGATGGCTTCAATTTGAATATCTCACGTTATGTCAGTACAGCACGGGCTGAAGAAAAAATAGATCTAAGTGATATCCACAATGAATTGGGGGGCATCGGAAGAAAGAATTAAGAGAGCAACTTTCTCTCATAACACTTTCCTCGAAGAGTTAGGACTATCGCTGCTTCCCTTAGCCGAAAAAGACTAATCTGGAATATATAACTTATAGGTGAAATATCGAGCTCAAATCATCAGTATTTGGGCTCTTTATTTATCAATTTAGCGCTCTGATCATAACTAAAATAATGGACAGTACTTTCCTTTAAGGATAACGTAATGTTAAATTAGGAGATATAAGAAATCAAACTACCAATGGTCTGATTCGTCAAAAATGATCTTATAATAGATGACTTTTTTATTGCTAGAGATACTGATAAACCTTATATCTACCGAGTGAGCAAAAAATTTATAGATATTGTTAATAAATTTAAATTCAAAATGAATTTCTTGGAATAATAAAAATTAATAATTTTTTAATAGTGAATTAATTATTTAAATTATTAATTCACTATTAGGCTTGAAGATTTTTTATTTTTGGCAATATGGGATGTTTAGAATAGTGTACAGCGAGTTATATATGAGCAATACGGTTTAGAACATAAAATATAGTAGAATATCGCTATGATGCTTTAGGTCGCCGTATTCAAAAGCGGAGTAAACATCACCATACAGGTAAAGAGTAGAACATCATTTATGGATGGGATGGCGATACGCTTGCTTATGAGTCCACAGAGGAACTGACTAAGCATTACATCTATGAAAAAGATAGTTTTGTACCGATGCTACAGGCTGTTTATTTAAGTCCAATAGAATTGCACCAAACACCAGATTGGTCAGATAGACCTTATAACATACACCGTGACCCACTTTGGAAAACTGAAAAACAGGGTAAAGAATTTGATGATGTATGGTTCTATCACTGCGACCATTTAGGTACACCGCAAGAAATGACTGACCATACTGGTTCAATTATTTGGAAAGCTGAATATAAAGCTTGGGGTGAGTGTAAAGCAGAGAAAGCCAAGTCGAATTTCTTCGAAAATAGTGAAATTATTTCAAATAATATCCGTTTTCAAGGTCAGTATTTTAATGAAGAGACAGGATTACATTACAATCGCTATCGATATTATTCGCCGTATGTAGGTAGGTTTATCAGTAAAGATCCGATTGGATTATTGGGGGGATTTAATGTTTATTCTTATGCGCCGAATCCTAATAATTGGGTTGATCCATTAGGATTATCCCCAAAAAAAGATTGTAATGTTCCTAAAAGGGAACCAGAAATAGTTGAAAATTTTAGTTCATTTGAAGCTGCACGAACTCGTGCATTACAGTTAATTGGCCCTTTAGTCCCAGGTAATGAAAAAACATTTGTAACACTTTTAAAAAGGAATATTTAATGATTATCCCTTTATTTCTTAATGAAGCTCTATTAAATAGAGTTTCATTAAGTTCAATTGATTTAGAAAATACAATTAAAAGTTTAGGTCTGGATGTTTTAAACTACGGAGTAATAGATAAAGAGACAGATAAGGTGGAATTAATAGTTCAGGATGATAGAGAATCCTTGCTGAATATGATACGAAAATATTTAATGAAGAAGCCGATTCATGAGGAAGTTCATGTATTCTGGTCAAATTTAAATAAATATTCAATTCTTTGTGATATTAAGTTTGTATTAGAAAATTTAGATAATATTTTTGATGAGGATTGGGATTTTTGGATTATTGGCGGAAATAAAAAATGGGTTATTGAAAACTATCATGAGGAAGAATTGTCAATATTTTTATTGAATTGATGTGTTGCAATTATCATATAAAATGATTAGTTAGTTTGAGTGTGATAATTTTTACAATGAAATTGTATATTATTATGAGATATGGTTAAATTGCTTGAATAGTTTGAAAATTTAAATAGTACTTTTTAAGTACTATTTAAAATAAAATATTTTAAAGGCTGATTGATGTACTTTTATAAAATTTATCCTTCTGAGTATATTGATAGAGATTTTTCTTTTGATTGGAAAGGAAAGCAAGAAATTATTGTTGATTATTTTAAATTTGTCTTAAGTAATCAATTTTTAAAAAATCCTAGAATAAATTTAGATTATAACAATATCTTTTCTGATCAATTGAATGAAATATTGGAGACAGATTTTTATTATTCATCTTCGTGACCATTTAGGCACACCGCAAGAAATGACCGACCATACAGGTGCTATTGTCTGGAAAGCTCAATATAAAGCTTGGGGTGAGTGTAAGGTAAAACCGGCTAAGTCAGATTTCTTTGAAAATTCAGAAACTATTAGTAATAACATCCGTTTCCAAGGTCAATATTTCGACCAAGAAACAGGTCTTCATTACAACCGGTATCGTTATTATTTACCGTATGTTGGGCATTTTATTTCCAAAGATCCTATTGGATTATTGGGTGGAGATAATGTATATGCTTATGCACCGAATCCTGTAGGGTGGATTGATCCTTTGGGGTTAAATTCAAAATCCAAAAATTCTGAAGAGGAAATGATACGTGTAAGACATTACACAAATAGAAAAGATTCAAATATTATTGAAAAAACTCAAAAAATAATTGCTGCTGATAATAATAGGATATATGTTGAACTAGCTAATAGGAAGCCTTTATCTCAAGTTGAAGCGGAGGATAAATGTCAAATTA
This sequence comes from Acinetobacter sp. AOR01_HL, assembly GCF_027855455.1. Classification (NCBI taxonomy): domain Bacteria; kingdom Pseudomonadati; phylum Pseudomonadota; class Gammaproteobacteria; order Moraxellales; family Moraxellaceae; genus Acinetobacter; species Acinetobacter sp. AOR01_HL. The sequence goes on from NZ_JAKTIM010000011.1 coordinate 48,419, forward strand.
AACGAGGTAAAAGGCGTGACTATGTAGAATTCGATGTTCAAAAAAATAAAACAGAGTGCATTAAAAACCCTAGGTATCATAATGAAAAGCTTACAATCAAAGGCGACGTAGATAACCCGTGTAATTTAACTATTCATAGGAGAAAATAATGTTAGTTAATAATCAAACTATATTTTATTCTGGTGATGAAATGGTAGAGGTTTTAAAAGAGATAGAATATATATTAGTTTCTCTGCACAAAGTAGGATCTCACTATGCTGAAACCTTACCTGATTCTTATATCGAATATGCAGATGAAACTACAAAATTTATTGATGATAATAATATTTGTGAAAGACTAGCGAGAATTAGAAGAATTTTATCTAGTAAATTTGATAATAGTTTAGGGGAAGATGATATGGATGATTTAGAAAGAGCTTTTGAAAGTTTAGAATATTGGAAACCCAAAAAATAGCAAAATCTGTCGTCAAAAATCAAGTAAGAGTGATTTACAACTTGAGTGGGATGCATGTGGACGGCTGATTAAAAGTCCTAATGCTGAATATACAGCAGAGTACCGCTATGATGCGTTAGGACGCCGTATTCAAAAGTGGAGTAAACATCACCATACAGGTCAAGAACATAACATCATTTATGGATGGGATAGCAATACACTTGCTTATGAGTCGAATGAGCAAATTACCAAGCATTATATATATGAGAAAGATTCATTTGTACCACTGGTACAGGCCATTTATCCAGAAGAAATAGAGCTTCATCAAACACCTGACTGGGCAGATAAGCCTTATAGTTTACAACGTGACCCATTATGGAAAGTAACGAAAACACCAAAAGACTTTAAAGATTTTTGGTTCTATCATTGTGACCAATTTGGGTACACCACAAGAAATGACGGATCATACAGGTGCGGTCATTTGAAAAGCTGAATATAAGGCTTGGGGTGAGTGTAAAGCTGAAAAAGCTAAATCTAACTTCTTTGAAGACTCTGAGATCATCAGTAATAATATCCGCTTCCAAGGGCAATATTTTGACCAAGAAACAGGGCTTCATTACAACCGTTATCGCTATTATTCCCCATATGTAGGTAGGTTTGTAAGTAAAGACCCAATTGGATTGCTGGGTAGTAGTAATATATATGCATATGCACCGAATCCAGTGGAGTGGATTGATCCTCTTGGATTAATGAGTGAATGTGAAAAAAGACAATTGATTTTTAATCAGAAATTAACAAAAATTAAAAGTTTAATAGCTGTACATGATTATACAAATCGCGGCAACGTTAATTTGAAAATCTCTGGAGGTGTTAGTGGCGCAATTGGTTATACAAAAGCGACAGGAACACTTGTTGGAGGAAGCGATCATATTAAAAAAGGAAAAGATTTATTAAAAGGATTCAAAGATACCATGAAGACTATTGATAAAGCACATAGCCTTTGTGATAAACATAAAGCAAGATTCCATGCTTACGGTGATCCATATATTAGAAAATTAGAAAATTCTCTAGCATTACCAACGAAAGTTCCATTAAATGGGAAGTCGACATGAAGTTTTTAAGTGAAAACATTGAAATATCAATTTTAAAGCAATGGTTGAGCGATGATTTTTTTGAAATTTGGGTTCATCCTCAGTTAGTGACAGGTTTTAATAAGAAAGATCTAAAGACTGCTGAGTTTAAATATATTGAAAATCACTATAACTCTTGTGAAGAGACTAGTGATGAATATGACGTTGTGATAACTGACTATTTGTCTGGCTGTTTAACACAGGACAGTTTTAATTTGGTTAATGAAATTTCGGTTAAAGATTTTATGTCAGCAGTTTTATATTCGATAACAAAACTATATTCATCTTATGCAGCATATCCATTTGCTTGGAATGGAGCTTATTTAGTTAGAAAAGATAATCTGGACTTTATTTTTTATGAAATATATAAAGAATTTTACTCATTAGATAGTGAGCATTTAAAAAATATATTAAGGGTTTTTTGTATTGAATTATTAAGTGGGCATATTGATGGATTAAATAGTGTAAATCAGGATAAGTATAAAGAAATAGAAGATTATAGAACCGATAAAACTTATATGTATTAGTTTTTTATGATAAATGCTTAATATTTTTTAATAGGGTAAAAGAAATAGCTTGATTCTAAAATATGCTTTTACCATTTATATGGTAATTATATTGATTTGATAAAAATTACTGGTAGATGTAATGGTTTTGGTCTGGAAGAGGATTAAATACGAATCTTTAAGTTAATATATATTAAATATTAATAGCTTTTAAGTTTTTAACTTGGAATTTATTAATAATATAATATTGTGTTTTTAAATGAGAGTCCAAAGATTAAGTGGGTCATTTTTAATTTTTATTTAAGTGTAGTAATGTAGTTTAAGTTGTTATTTATGAAATTTGAAGAGTTTAATAAACTTGTAGATAAGCTTTCGGAACAGGAAGAATATGAAAAAGTTGATGAAATCCTAGATGATCAAATAGATGAAATAATAAAGTTAGATAGTAAAGAAATCGAAAAATATTTAATGCTTTATGCCTCATTAGCAGGAGATGCTGAATCTTTAGCTAGATTTTATAAATTATTTAATAAGGCAGTATCTTTAGGAAAAATTAAACAGACTGATTTAAAAAAAATATGAGGAATTATCACCAGCTAATAGATGGTTATAGTTTGTATAAAATTTCAAAATAGAACTTTATATTTGCTATTAGGTGCTATTTTAGATAATTCTGAAAATTTTTAATATGTAAATCAAAAATTAATTTAAATTTTTATTGTAATTTTAATATAGTAGGACTAGTGCATAAGTTATGAATTTAATTAAAGATATTGAAGGGTTTTATAGAAAATATGAGATTGATTTTTCAAAAATGCCATTACATTTAACTGATGAAATTAATGAGTTTATGAGCCCTTTATGGAAGGGAACAACAGGCAAAATGAATTGGGAAATCACAAGTACAGACTTTTTAAAATTGAGTTTTCCAAATGAAATTAATAATACAGTGATAAATAAAATTTTCTCGAATTTGAAATTTAAATTATTAAATGAGGAGAGCGTATATTTATATTTTTCTGGATCTGAACCAGTGATTAAGATAAATACTAACGAATTTTTTCTAAATTTATTTAACTTTATGGATGAATTTTGTTTTCTGGATTTTATTTATTTTTTAAGTATAGATAGTTCCAAAAAAGATATAAAATTAGTGGAGTTGAGAATTTTTGAATATATATGCGGGAATTTATGATTTTATGTTAATCTTGATAATTAGGGGGTTACATAAATAATTTTAAATAAATTTTTCTTGAAACACTATAAAATTAATAATCTTATTTCTTAGGTATTGAATAGAAAGAGTAAACATCCATACTTACAAAGAGCATGGTAATATCTTTACGACAACTCAACTATCAATAAAACTGAAAGAATCTAACTTTTATGATCAAGAAAAAGTAGTTATCTTAATCAGACTTGAGCACAAACTCTTAAAGTGCTCCTTTTTAGTTTGATTTTTTAGGTATTTAAAATGAATAAAATGCATGTAACTTTAGCTGTAGTGGTTGGTTTAATTATTGGTGGTGTAGTCGGTGCGATAGGTTACTCTAAAACGGCCGCACGTTATGATGCGATGACCACCGCATGTGTAATGGTGAATCAGGCAGTTGAACATGAAATCTTGAAGCCTGAACAAGTGAAAGAGTTAGGTGAGCTCACAGGTCAAACCCTTAAAAAAGATTATGCTTCTGTTGCATCAAAATTTAAGTTTTCTGAAAAGCAATTAGGTAATGCTTCTGAAGGTTCAAATTGTAGTCAGTTTATTGTTGGTGTGAACGCAGGACAGTAACCACGTGTGATGTTATAAAAATTACCTTCAATTACTTTTAATTTATAACGATCAACCGTCCTTAAGGGCGGTTGATGTAATTTACAGTATTTTATATTTTGTAGGTTTTAGAAGAATGGAAAATATTAACAGCACTTAATCTTAAAACAGCTATCATTTAGGTTGATATTTCATAAACAAAAGACGATATAGAGACTTTAAAATGAAAAAGCTTGCAATAACCTTAGCTGTTTTGATTCCACTTTCAACTTATAGCTTTGCCAATGACTCGACTGGTTATGTCGGTACAGGTGGTATTCAGTATTTAAAAAATGCACAAGTTGCGATGCAAAGTGAGGATCTATTTATTAGTAAAAAAATCATTAAAGTCGATTATCTATATAAAAACTTAAGTAATAAGGATGCGAAGGAAACCGTTTTATTTCCGCTACCACGTGTAGATAACTTTTTTGAAGCAGATTTTGCAAATACTGAAGCACTTTTAAAAAGCTTTAAAATTGTGGTGGATGGTAAAAATATAAAACCAGAAATGCATGTTAGAACGTTTATTCAAAAAGATGAAAAATCACCTTTAATGGATGTAACCGAAGAGTTTAAGCAATGCGGTTTTACTGAAAAAGACATGCTGAATCCATGGATTCGTAGTAACTATGATTATTTGAATTATCAAGATAAGCTAAACAAATGTAATAAACCACAAATGCAGAAAATTTTAGCTCAATTTGAAAAAGATGATGTGATCCCGTGGTCATCTCAAGTCATTTATAGCTGGAAGCAAACCTTTAAAGCCAATAGTTTGACCAAAATTCATCATGAATATAAACCTTTAGTCGGTGGATCTGTAGGTCTCACACCAGATGAAGATAGCAAGCGATTTTGCATGGATAAACAATTTAAACAGGGTCTTAAAAAAGCTCAGGCAGAACATTCGCCGTTTAGTGCTTTAGGTTATATTTTGACAACAGGCGCTAACTGGGCAAAACCTATTGAAAACTTTAAGTTAACGATTGAACGTGATAAAGGCGAACTAGTTTCATTTTGTTGGGATGGCAAAGTCAATAAAATTAGTCCGACTCAATTTGAAATGATAAAAACCAAGTTCGTACCAAAACAAAACTTAGACATTATTTTTGTTCATCTGCCATAAGCTCATACAAACTTTAAATTGTATAAAATGCATCACTTTTGATTGTGTGTCATAACCTAACCATGGCGCACAATAACAAGAGGAAGCCGTATGTTACTCAAGGGAAAAGTATTAGTAATTTTTTTGAGGCAGTGGCGCAATTGGCTCTGCTATTGCAAATGTTTTAATCCGTGAAGGAGCACATGTTTATTTATGCGCAAGAGATTTAAAGAAACTACAAAATTCGGTGGGCGCTCACATGCAATAGTTGATGTTGTTCAAGCGGGTTCGTATACACGTGAATTGTTTGAGTCTAAAGCACAGGTAAGGGGCTTAACATAGGACAATGGCTAGAAGGTGCTGCTCAGAGTACTATGCTAAAGCGATTACCCACACTTTCACAAGTTGCAGAAACCGTTGTTTTTCTTGCATCAGAGCATGTGAACTCAATGGCGGCAACGGTTGTAAACATGACTGCTGGTGCAATAATCAATTAGAATTCTTATCTTTCCATATTTATTTCAAAAACTTAAATTAATATTTACTATTCTGATTTAAAGAAGCTCAAATAAAAACGAATAAATGGGTAGCCTAACTCAGCTAAAAGCTTACATACTATAAAAGTAAAGGAATTTTTAAGACAGGACGAAACGTGAATTTAAAGAATCTTGAAGCATTTTACTGGGTGGTGACTTTAAATAGCTTCAATAAGGCAGCAACTAAATTACAAACCACGCAGCCTGCGGTATCTCAAAAAATCACATCTCTTGAAAATGAATTAGGTTTTAAAGTTTTAGACCGGAGCTTGCGGCAGTTTAAACTGACCCATAAAGGCATGACATTATTTAAGTATGCTGAAAAGTTTATGCGTTTAGAAACTGATTTGGTTGCAGAGCTTACCGAAGATCAGCACCTGACCGGAACCATACGTTTGGGTGTTTCCGAAACTATTGTCTATACGTGGTTAGTTGAATATATCGAAAAGGTTCAACAAGAGTTCCCAAAAATTTCAGTAGAAATTGTGGTAGATCTGACCCCTAACTTGCAAGAAGGTGTTCGGACAGGCGACTTGGACATGGCCTTTTTGCTTGGGCCAACTTTGGCTTTTGAATGTATTGAGCAGTCGCTTTGTAACTTTGAACTGAGTTTCTTGGCGGCGCCATCTTTTAAAGGTGGAATTGGGCAAATGTCTTTTAAAACCTTAATGTCGCATACCATTTTAACCTATCCAAAAATTACCTATCCCTATAAAGAATTAAAGGCAAAAATGAAAGAAAAGGGGATTGATGAACCACTTTCTATTACCAGTTATTCTTTAGCGACGTTATTGCGTCTAGCAGAGCAAGGTTTGGGTATTGCGGTCGTGCCGACCTTAACGGCATTAAAGGAAATTACCGACGGACGATTGGAAATATTAAATACGCCCATCCGTTTAAAAACCTTTCATTTCACGTCTATTTATATTCATGGTAATGACGTTGCTTTGAAAGAAAAATTAACTGAAGTGGCGGTTCAGGTTTCAGAAAGTGCCATGAAAAGACTCAATGAACAAATTAAAAAATAAGCTATTTCTTGAATGCTTTTTATCCCTATTTTTTCTTATTAAAAAAAGCTGTTTTGTAGGTAAAACGATAAAAGCAGCTTATGTACTTCAATAAGTAAAATTTATCCCACTCTTACTTTTGAAGATAAGTTTATAAAAATCAAAAATTTAAAATTTTAAATTTCTGTAAAAAGTCTTATTGTTCGTAGGGGTTAGCTATGTTTTTATTTTAAACACAAGATTTGATCACCGATTGTGTTGATTGGGGAACAGGGAATCTTTGTCATTTAAAAGGATTAAAGAATATCGTTTGGGACAAAAATGATGTTCTTGATTCAATTTGAAAATAGCGTTGTTAAGCTCAAATGGATGAGGAACGCATTAATATGTCTTTACTGAAATCTTCTTTTTTATCAGATCGCCAATGGGCCATTGTTGCCTCAATTTTTATGATGGCGACCTCTGCAATGGGGCCAGGATTTTTAACCCAAACTGCTGTATTTACAGTTAAGTTAGGTGCTGCATTTGGCTTTGCAATTTTAATTTCTATTTTGATTGATTATGTCGTCCAACAAAATATCTGGCGAGTGGTGACACTTACCCAGATGCGTGCATCAGACATTGCCAATAAAGCCTTACCGGGTAGTGGTTATTTACTGGCGTTTCTGGTGATATTGGGTGGGTTTTTCTTTAGTGTCGGTAACATTGCAGGTGCGGCTTTAGGTTTAAATGCACTTTTTGGCCTAGATACAAAGTGGGGTGGTATTTTAAGTGGCGCCTTAGCCATTTTGATTTTTGCTTCTAAAAAAGCAACGCTTGCCATGGATAAAAGCATGATCGTGTTGGGATTGCTTAAAATCTTGCTGATTATTATTGTGGCCGTCATTGTAATGCCTCCTGTTGGGCAAGCAGTTCAGCAAACCTTTGCTCCAGACCAAATCGACTTTGCCATTATTACCACCATTGTTGGCGGTACAGTTGGTGGTTATATCTGTTATGCCGGAGCACACCGGTTACTCGATAAAGGCGCTGTTGGACCTGAAAATATTAATGAAGTTGCCAAAGCTGCGACCAAGGGCATTGTTGTAGTCGGCATCATGCGTTATGTGTTGTTCTTAGCATTCTTAGGTGTGGTGGTAAGCGGTGCTCATATTGATTTAGCCAGTCACGATGCCAATCCAGCAGCCCAAGCATTCCAATATGCAGCAGGTACATTTGGTTTTAAATTATTTGGTTTAATTTTCTGGGCAGCAGGTATTAGTAGCACGATCGGCGCAGCATATACTTCAGTGTCATTCTTTACTGCATTTAAAAAGAACTTAACACCAAAACAGACCAACTATACGACCATTACCTTTATCGCATTAGCGTTATTGCTCTATGTGTTATTGGGTGCAACTCCGGCAGGCTTACTCATTTTCGTAGGTGGTTTTAACGGATTGGTGTTGCCAATTGGCCTTACAATTTTTGTGTATGTGGCTGCATGCCGTAAAGATTTAATGGGTAATTATAACTATCCAAAATGGTTGCTTATTTTAGGTGGATTAACATGTCTGTTAACGTGGTGGATGGGCTATATGTCATTTACGACAGTATTTAATTATTTGACCAAGCTTTAAGCCAGACGACATGAATTGATAAAGGGATAATGCCATGTTTGTAGATTTAAATAGTGATTTGGGCGAAAGCTTTGGGTCATGGAAAATGGGTAATGATGACCAGATTTTACCTGTTGTGACCAGTGCCAACATTGCTTGTGGTTTTCATGCTGGTGACCCGCTCGGCATTTTAAAAACAGTTCGTAAAGCGGTTGAACTTGGCGTGACCATCGGTGCCCATGTGTCTTACCCAGACCTTGTAGGCTTTGGCCGCCGTAATATGGATTTATCACGTGACGAATTGATTGCCGATGTGCTTTACCAAATTTCTGCACTCGATGGCTTGGCTAAAGTGGCAGGCTCAAAAGTGCAATACGTTAAACCACATGGCGCGCTCTACAACACCATTGCCCATGACCAATCTCAAGCAGAAGCCGTGATTGATGCGATTAAAATGTATAACCCTGAAATGGTCTTAGTGGCTTTGGCTGGGTCGAACTTGGTAGAGCAAGCACGTGCGGCTGGTTTAAAAGTTGTATCAGAAGCATTTGCAGACCGTGCGTATAACAGTGATGGTTCATTGGTATCTCGACGTTTAGAAGGTGCGGTTTTACATGACTCGGCATTTGTTGCCAGTCGTGTGGTTTCAATGCTTAAAAATGGTGGAGTTGAGTCAATTGACGGCGTATTTACCCCAATTCAAGCCGACACCATTTGCCTACACGGCGACACCGATGGTGCGCTAGAGATGTCGGCTGCCATTAAAGCCGAGCTTGTAAAAAATAATATTGAAATTCGCCCGTTTGTAAATAAAGCATAAGGATGAACACCATGTATAAGGATATTAAAGTCGACCCAGCTCAGCTTGAAGCCGCGTTAGAGGCGCGTTTAAAAATCCGTGCAGGTTTTGATAAACCGACAGCAGGCATGGCTGCGGGCATGACGCAAGTCAACATGATTTCGGTGCCAAAAGAGTGGGCATATGACTTTTTACTCTATGCACACCGTAACCCGCAAAGCTGCCCAGTGCTTGATGTACTCGAAGAAGGTATCTATGCAACTAAGCTTGCAGCAGACTCAGACATCCGAACTGACTTCCCGCGTTATCGCGTTTGGAAAGATGGCGAAATGGTCGATGAAGTGACCGATGCGAGCGAGATTTATAACGCTCATCCTGATTTGGTGACATTCTTAATTGGTTGCAGTTTTTCGTTTGAAACAGCTTTGCAAGAAGCGGGCATTGAAGTTCGTCATATTCATGACGACACCAATGTGCCGATGTATTTGAGCAATATAAAGTGTGAACCAGCAGGCCGTATTTCAGGAAATATGGTGGTTTCAATGCGACCAATTCCATCGCATCAAATTAGTGAAGCGGTAAAAATTACAGCACGTATGCCGAGTGTACATGGCGCGCCTGTACATATTGGTCACCCTGAAAGCTTAGGCATTAAGGATGTAAATAAGCCAGACTTTGGCGATGCTTCTCGTATTGAAGCGGGTGAAATTCCAGTGTTTTGGGCGTGTGGAGTAACGCCGCAAGCTGCCGTCATGAACTCGAAAATTCCTTTTGCGATTAGTCATGCGCCGGGTTACATGTTTATTACCGACATTCCTGACCGTGCTTGGATTGGCTAATTGGACTAAAGAAGAATTAAAAGGATAAACAAATGCGTTTTTTATCGGTAAACGCCGATTGTTTTCTGATTGAGCTTGCGAGCTTAGAGGAAACTTTGGCGTTGTACAATAAATTGCAAAATACGCAATTGAATGGAATTAAAGACTTAGTCCCCGCTGCAAAAACAATTTTGGTTTTTTTTAATGAGATCGAAACCAATTTTAAAACGCTAGTTGCTTCAATTCAGAGCCTCAAAATTGATTCTGGATTTGAGCGTAGCGGCCAAGAAGTGATTGTGCCCATTCGTTACGATGGCGAAGACCTAGCTCAGGTTGCCGAGTTGCAAGGGCTGTCCATTGCCGATGTGATTAGAAAACATCACCAAAGCTTGTGGAATGTGGCTTTTATTGGTTTTGCGCCGGGCTTTGCGTATATGAGCAGCCCCGATAAGCCTTTTACTGATATTCCACGCTTAACGGTTCCTCGTAAAAAAATACCGTCAGGTTCTTTGGGCTTGGCTGGAAAATACTCTGGTATTTACCCAAAAGACAGTCCGGGTGGTTGGCAGCTGATCGGGACAACATCAGAAAAAATGTGGGATTTAGAGCGTAAAAATCCTGCATTGCTGTTACCGGGTATGACCGTACATTTTGAAGATGTGACGCATAATCCAACGACAGTGACTGTACCGCAGCAAATTACGCGTAAGGTTGAGCCTAAACAATCGGTGCCACTGTTTAAGATCACTGCGCCAAGTTTACAGATGCTTATTCAAGATGAAGGGCGCTTAAACCAGACCAATATTGGGGTTGGCGTAGCGGGTGCAATGGATTTATCTGCCATGCACAGTGCTAACCGTATTGTCGGTAATCCAACCGATACACCTGCCATTGAAGTTTTAAATGGTGGCTTAAAAGCAAAGATGCAACATGCAGGTGTTATTGCGGTGGCTGGGGCCATCTCAAACATTCGTGTGAAATTTGCGGATGGTCAAACCGCAGACTTTGCAAGCTATCAACCGATTGATTTGGATGAAGGCGATGAATTTCAAATTCAGCCACCAACAGCAGGCTTAAGAAACTATCTGGCCGTTCGCGGTGGTATAGACGTTGAACCAGTACTAAATAGCGCTTCGTTTGATAGCTTGGCAGTGTTAGGTCCAGAGCCTTTAAAACTTGGAGATACCATTTATCAAGGGCAAGTAAAGGCAACCAATATTAGCGTAAATGAAGTTGGTAAAACCGATTTGCCACAAGCTGGCGAAGTCGTTGAGCTAGATATTGTGATGGGCCCACGTACCGATTGGTTCGAACAAGACAGTATTGAACAGCTATGTCAGCAAGAATGGCTGGTGACCAATGAAAGCAACCGAGTCGGGCTAAGACTTTCAGGTGCACAGTCTTTAACTCGCAAAATTACCCATGAACTGGAAAGTGAAGGTACATGTATTGGTGCTTTGCAGATTCCACCGAGTGGTCAGCCCGTTTTGTTTATGAATGATCATCCTTTAACGGGCGGATATCCGGTTATTGCCTCTGTTGCTAAACACCATTGGGATTTGGTGGCACAGATTCCGGCAGGTTGCCGCATCAAATTTAAAAAAATTGCCGAATTTACAGATTTTGAGAATGAAAGATGAATACAGAAAAATTATTGATTGCTAACCGTGGTGAAATTGCCGTTCGTATTATTCATGCTTGCCGTGACATGGGAATTTCATCAGTCGCGTTATATGCAGATGACGACATTGGTAGCATGCATGTCGAACTTGCAGATGAAGCATGGGGCTTGGCGGGTGCGACTGCTAGCGAGACTTACCTAAATATTCCAGCCATTATTGAAGTTGCAAAAAAATCGAAAGCGACCATGGTCCATCCTGGTTATGGCTTTTTATCTGAACGTGCTGAATTTGCCCAAGCCGTGATTGATGCAGGTTTAAAATGGGTCGGGCCATCACCAAGTGCCATTGAAAAACTAGGCGATAAAATCGAAGCACGTAAAATTGCAGCTTCCGTTGGTGCGCCTTTGGTTCAGGGTACGCAAGACCCACTCAATAATGCAGAGGAAGCTTTAGAGTTTGCCAAGCAATATGGTTTACCAATTGCCATTAAAGCGGCGTTTGGTGGCGGTGGCCGCGGCTTAAAAGTCGCGTGGAAACTCGAAGAAGTCAAAGAGCTTTATGAGTCGGCAGTACGTGAAGCAAAAGCTGCCTTTGGCCGTGGTGAATGTTTTGTCGAGCAATATCTTGATAAACCGCGCCATGTAGAAGCGCAAGTGATCGCCGACCAACATGGCAACATTGTGGTACTTGGTACACGTGATTGCTCGTTGCAACGCCGTAACCAAAAATTAGTCGAAGAAGCGCCAGCACCATTTATTAGCGATGAGATTTACCAGCAAATTTTAACCTCGGCAAAAAACATTTGTCAGGCCGCAAACTATGTGGGTGCGGGAACAGTTGAGTACTTACTAAGTCGTGATGGCAAGCTTTCATTTTTAGAAGTAAACACCCGTTTGCAAGTTGAGCATCCAGTGACCGAAGAAACGTCGAAAGTCGATTTGGTGGTGGAACAAATTCGCGTGGCACAAGGTGAAGCGCTTTCTATTAAAGAAACTCCAAAAGCACAAGGCCATGCCATTGAGTTTCGTATTAATGCTGAAGACCCAGCTCGCGGGTTTATTCCAGCCTTTGGTGTGCTGAGTTTATTTGAAGCGCCGTTTGGTAACGGTGTACGAGTAGACACAGGTGTTCGCACTGGGTCATTAGTGTCTAGCCATTTTGACTCACTCATGGCAAAACTGATTGTGACTGGTCCAACCCGCGAAGTTGCAATTGCTCGCGCTAAACGTGCTTTAAAGCAATTTAAAATTGAAGGTGTGGCATCAGTTTTAGATTTTCACCGCGCGGTACTTAATGAACCTGACTTTACAGATGAATTTAATGTACACACGCGCTGGATTGAAAATGACTTTAAACAAGAATTAAAGCCAACCAAACGTGGCATTCCAAACCATCAACAACCAATGCTTCTTAGCTACATTGAAATTGATGGTAAGTTACACCGTTTAGGTTTACCTGCGGGGATGTTTGCACAAGGTCCAGCAACCGCAGCTCCAGCCCAAACAACCGAGCCAGAAGTAAGTGCCGAGCATTTACTTGCCCCAATTAATGGTGTGATTAGCGCTTGGAAAGTCGAAGATGGAGAGCAAGTCACAGAAGGCCAAGTGGTTGCCATTATGGAAGCCATGAAAATGGAAGTTCAGGTACTGGCACACCGCAGTGGCGTTATTCAGCTTAGTGCCGAGAAAGGTGCGACCTGTCATGCAGAAACTGCTATTGCGAGTATTCACTAAGCTTTGAACAGTTTTAAATTGATTGAGTCTTAGTTCGCTAAGGCTCAACATAACCTTTATCTATCAAGTTGGTGAGGAATTTTTTCTACGTTGTCGTTAACGAATTTCGTCTTGAAAAAATACAGTAATTATGAGATATTTGTCACAGTTTGGTGATACTAAAAATTAATCACTGTATTGAAAGCTCGCATATGCGGGCTTTAATTTTTAGCCCAGTTTAAGCATTTCTCACTTAATGAGCTGGCAGCATAAAAACAATTTGAGAATTTGGCACTCACTCAAAGGCGAATTGAAGAAAGCGAATGAAAATTCTACCTTCATCTGAATATGATCAAATTCTAAAATACAGTGTCTACTGGCTCGTCATTTCGATTGTGATTGGAGTCGTTGCAGGGTTGGCATCGACCTTAATTTTTGTGGCTTTTGATATTTCAAATAAAGTGAGAAGCCTGCATCACTGGCTTATTTATTTCTTGCCTTTTGTGGGTTTTGGTATTGGTTATCTCATTAAAAAATATGGTTCGCCCATTGAACGCGGAACTCATTTACTCATAGATGAAATTCACCAACCCAAGTCGTTTATTCCAAAACGGATGAGCCCTATCATTTTTATCACCTCAATTTTAACGCAGTTATTTGGTGGTTCGGCAGGGCGAGAGGCGCCAGCAGTTCAGCTTTCAGGTGCTTTAATTGACCACCTGAGCCATATATTAAAAATCTCGGAAGATAACCGAAAAATTTGCTTAATCGCCAGTATTGGCGCGGGCTTTGCGGGGGTGTTTGGCTTGCCTCTGGCAGGTGCAATCTATGGTTTAGAAATTACTGCCTTAGGTAATTTAAGATACTCAGCCATTTTTCCATGTTTTGTGTCGGCGCTGATTGCTTCGGCCATCCCTGAGCTATTCGAAATTGTTCATCCGCATGTTTTTTATGTGATTAGTGAATTTCCAGCCATTCATTTTGGAACGCTCATGAGCCTGATTACGGCAGGGTTGATCTTTGGTTTAGTTGCGCGTTTCTTTATTGCAGCCATCCATTTTGCGAGTGACGTTTTTTATAAATACGTTCGGTATTTGCCTTTAAGAACGATGGTGGGCGGTATTGTCATTATGCTACTTACTTTGTTCACTGCGCATCAGCAATACAATGGTTTGGGTACAGATAAAATTATTTCATCTTTTTATGTGCCGATTGAGTTCTACGACTTTTTTAACAAGACTGTTTTTACAGCCATTACTTTAGGTTCAGGCTTTAAAGGTGGTGAAATTACGCCGCTGTTTTATGTGGGTGCGACATTAGGTAATGCTTTAGGGGCGGTTTTAAACCTGCCTATTTCATTGCTTGCTGGCTTAGGTTTGGTCAGTCTTTTTTCAGGCGCGAGTAAGGCACCGTTAACATCTATTATTTTAGCTGTTGAGCTATTTGGAATGAATGTTGCCACTTATGCCATTATTACTTGTTTGTTGGCAGCGCTATTTTCTGGGAATTGTGGATTGTATCGCCGTAAAAAGCTGATGGATTGATTAAGCCTTTCTAAGGAGTTAAGTAATTTTAGGTTGCTTAACTCTTATTAAATATTCTTTTTTAATAATAATGATAAAAATTAGCCTAGTAAGTAAAATACTTCTAAAAATATGAAAAGAATTGAATTTATATCTTATAAAAGAAGATGGAAATTAATTTTAATGAACAACTATTGTTTTCTAAATATTTAAATCATGGGTATACATTAATAAAAATTAAAAATATTTAAAAAATTTCCAAAATGTTTCAATTATGAATTTTTTATGACATTTGTTGTTGATTATGAATGATTCATGTAGTTTTTGTTTGATTTTTTATCTATTTGGTAAATTAAAAATAATATTTTATGCAAAACAAAATTTTTTTTACTCACGCTTTTTTTCTTTTATATGGGTTAGCTACGCATGCTTATGCTATCGATGATATTTCTTTACCAGATCGTATACGTCAGGAACAACGTTTAAAAGAGCTTAATCAACAATTAGAAGCGCAAATCACTCAACTTTCACCTAAATCTGATACTACCCAATTGCAGGATTTTAAAACTATAGTTGTTCCGGAAGAGCCATGTGTTCAGGTCAAGAATATTAATTTTGATAGCAAAACGTTACAGGACCCTGAATATTATAAATTTCACTTTATGCTTCGGGCAATCTGGAACCATCCCCAGAAGATCATTGGCAAATGTATCGGTACGCAAAGCTTACATAACCTCGTTAATTTTGCCCAAAATGAGTTGATTAAAAAAGGATTTATTACCAGTCAGGTTACTGTTGACCCTCAAGATATCCAGCAAGGTTCTTTGCGACTTGGTGTGCAGATTGGGCGTTTACGTAAAATCATCGTAGAAGGTGAGCAACTCTCCTTATTACAACTTAAAGCAGCTTTACCCTTTAAAGAAGGTGATGTCCTGAATTTACAACAACTTGATCAGGGGCTAGAAAACTTAAAACGAGTTTATACGGTAGATATACAAATTGTGCCGTCAAACGAGTCTGTTCAGGATACTCAAGGTTATAGCGATCTGGTTATTAAGTTACAGGCACATTCAAAGATCAGTTTAAATTTAGGCCTGGATAATTCAGGTAGTAAAGATACTGGTAAATACATCGGTAGCTTAGGAGTCAGTATTAACAATCCATTCTACTTAAGCGATTCTCTTTCTTTTAATTTTAGTCATTCATTAGATAACTTACATCGAGACTTAAATAAAAACTACTTTGTAAGTTATCAGCTTCCGTTAGGAAACTATGATTTTAGTACTAGCTATAGCCGTTATCAATACGAGCAAAATGTATTGGGTGCAAATAGTGTACTACGTTATCACGGCTTAAGTGAGCAGGGTAACTTGAATGTATCTCGAGTCCTTAGCCGAAGTGGGCAACATAAAACCACTCTCTATGGCAAGCTCTACCATAAGCAAAACTCAAACTTTATTGATGATATTGAAATTGAAGTCCAACGTAGAAGAACGTCAGGCTGGAATGCCGGGATTCAACATCGGCAATATCTGGGGGATGCTGTATTAGATGCGGGTTTGGATTATCGGCATGGTACAGGCGCCTTTGATGCGTTGTTAGCACCAGAAGAACAAATTAAGGATATTGATAAAAATCCATTACCGTCAGAAGGGTATTCCCGTGCACCGATCTGGAGTGCCGATTTACGTTTTCAAATGCCATTTTTGCTTTTAGATACGCCTGCTCAATACCGTTTGAACTGGCGTGGACAATATGCTCCACGAGTTTTAGTACCTAATGACCGGTTTTATATCGGTGGTCGTTATAGCGTTCGAGGTTTTGATGGTGAATTGATGCTATCAGGCGATAACGGACAGTATTTACAACAGGAAATCAGCGTAAATACACAAATTCCTAATACCCAATTTTACATGGCTGTAGATCAGGGCTGGGTAAACGGTGAGAACAGTATTGCTGGGCAGCGCCATCTGATGGGGAGTGTCGTGGGGGTGCGTAGTTACCTGAACCATTTTTATATTGATGCCTTTACAGGGCGCGGTCTAATCGCTCCGCAAAGTATAAAAAAAGACTGGATATTTGGATTTAGCCTAAATGCTTTTTATTAAGTTTCCTTATGAAAAAAGATTAATTTTAATTAGAGAAAACTGACTTATGAATAAAAATCTTTATCGAATTGTTTTTAACAAAGCGCGTAACATGTTTATGGCAGTTGCTGAGAATGTCAGGAGTCAGAGCAAGGCGACAGGACAATCCACATCCTCAGAAATAGTGAGTTCTGGGCAATTACTGGTACAAGAAAAATCATTTCATCAACTGTGGCATGTCAAGGCATTAGTAACAAGTATGAGCTTAATGCTACCTTTTGCTCCAGTCTATGCTGATATCATTGCAGATAGTACAGCAAATGCTGCAAACCGAGCTGTCATTGCTGCTGGCAAGAACTCAGCAGGCACAACAGTTCCAGTGGTTAATATCCAGACTCCTAAAAATGGTATTTCCCACAATATCTATAAACAGTTTGATGTGTTGGCTGAAGGCGTTGTTTTAAATAATAGCCGAACAGGAGCTATCACCAAAACGGTAGGGGGCGTGGGGGCGAACCCATTTTTAGCGACTGGTGAAGCTCGTGTCATCCTCAATGAAGTAAATTCAACAGTCGCTTCACGCTTTGAAGGGAATTTGGAAGTTGCAGGGCAAATGGCAGATGTGATTATTGCCAACCCGTCTGGTATTAATATTAAAGGCGGTGGCTTTATTAATGCCAATAAAGCAATTTTTACTACAGGTAAGCCCCAGTTAAATGCCGATGGTAGTATTCAGCAATTTAATGTAAGTCAAGGTAAGGTTACTATTACTGCACCGACCAATAGTATTTTGGGATTGGGTGGTAACAACAATAATGCTAACTATGTTGATATCTATGCCCGTGCACTAGATTTGAATGCTCAACTTCATGCCACAAATGATATTCAGGTGATAATAGGAGCTAATACCGTTAGTTCGGATCTTAAAAATATAGCTTCTATTAGCGGTACTGGAACGGTCCCAACTTTAGCTGTTGATGTAAAAGCACTAGGTGGAATGTATGCTAATAATATTTATTTGATGGGTACAGAAAAAGGTTTGGGAGTTACTAATGCAGGAACTATTCAGGCAGTAAACAATTTGGTGATTACCAGTGCTGGAAAAATTGAGCATAGCGGTACAATCAGCTCAACCAGTAAAACCCAAGGTTTAGTCAGCGTACAAACAACAGGTGTTGGTGCAGCGGCAGATATCAATTCATCAGGTAGTATCAATAGTAATGGCATGCTCAATATTGATTCAGGTAATAATCTGAATGTAAATGCTAAAGAAATTATTATTAATAATGGTAGCTTGGCTTCCTCTCCTTTAATCATCAATACTAAAGGGAATTTAAATTTAGCAGCAAATAGTCGAATTTTTAATGATGCGCAGAGTGGGGAGTTATATGTTGATGCAGCGAACATCAATCTGGCAACTAACGCAGGCATTACCAGTAATCGTGGTTCTGCTTATATTCAGTCGCAAAAAGATGTGGTTACAGAACAAGGCGCAAAATTAATAGCAGCACAAAATTTGAATGTATCTGGGCGAGGTAAGCTCTCACTGAATGGAAATCAGATACAGGCATCCTTAGGTTCAATCAATTTACAAGCAGATTCTTCAAATACAGATGGTTTAATTGATGTCCAAGGCGGGACTATTTATGGGGGTAAAGATTTAAACTTATATAGTTCAGGAGATGTAAATTTACAGAATCTTGGATTTGCACTTGAAAATTCTGCAACACGAGTCAAGAACATTAATGCTCACAGTGGGCGTAACTTGGTCTGGAACAATGCAACAAAAGTTCTACCCCAGATTACAGGGAAAGTTGTATTGGATGCCGAGAATAATTTAAGTCTTTCATCACAAGGGTTCTCTAGTAAAGGTGGTATTCAGCTACAAGCAGATCAATTAACATTAAGTACTGCTCTTACTTCTCAAAACAATATTAGTTTAACCGCAGAAATTGCTGATTTGGTTTTAGATAATGCATTGACTGCTCAAAATGATATTAACGTTACAGCTCTAGCGGGTAATTTAAAAACTTTCAGCTTAAAAGCTAATTCAATAGCTGGAAAGATTTCACTGCTTGCGAACAAAGATGTTAACTTATCATCTATACAACATTTTGATTCAATGGCTTCTTATGATGTAATCACTACTGATAAAACTAATATTAACGGAGCTAAAGGCGTTGTTGTTGGTTCAACAGGTGAAGGTGCTTTAAGTATCTCAGCAACAGATATAATGGCCAATCAAGGTGATGTTCAACTTATAAGTAATAATGGCCTTAAAATCTTGGCGAATAATGATGTAAGTATGCATAATGATGATAATGGCCGATCAGTTTTAAGTCCTACGACTATTACAGCACAGAATATTAATATCAATAATAAGAAGAATGATTTAGTTGTTGATAATGGAACAAGTTTTATAGCTGCTAATGAGTTGAAAATTAATAGCGAAGGAAAATTAAATTTTAAAAATAGTATTTTAAACTCTAAAGGTAACACTGAAATATCGTCTAAAGATCATTTAACTTTGTTAGGTGTTACAGCTAATTCTGATAAGCATCTAGCCTTAAGTAGCAAGAAAAATATTTATATTAATGGTGAATATGGTACAACTACAGTTTGGACACCCTATGTTGAAAGTAATTTAACAGCCAAGGGTATTTTGTCAATGACAAGTGGTGGTAGTCATGCAGCTCAGAATACTACCTATACTGGAGGAGCAGTATTATTAGAAGCTGGCAATGTTCTGACTACACCTTCTAATGCAACATTAACCTTTAATACAGTTGATAGCACTTTTCTTAAAAATGATCCTGTTTTAAAAGATCTAAATGGTGATCTTACTATTCAAACGAATGGTGCTTTAACTATTGATCCCAAGATTCATAAGTTTAATGCTATAGGTGATATTGAATTAATTTCAAAGAATGGAACTTTGACTTTAAAAGGTTATGAAGGAACATCTGGGAATGGTTCTGAGCAAGTTGTAAAATTGAATACACTAGGTGGTGGTATTAGTCTTGAAGGAACTAAAATTGATCTTCAAGGCGCTCAATTAACAGCACAAAAAGATATTAAATTAATTTCTAGTAAAGAAGATATATTTATTGATGGTATTAAAAATAAGTTTACAAATTTTGCTTCGATAAAACATATAGTATCTTTAAATCAAAATCTAGCAGATCTTAATGCGAAGATTAACATTATTAAGAATGACCCATCTTATTTGTCTACAAAAGATAAAATAGCAAGTTTAGGTAGCCAAGCTAGTCAGATAAATCAATTGTTAAATGATGCTCTTTCCGCCTATACAAGTGGTGTCGATCCTTTAAATGCATCTATCGGGTATGATTCAGAAAATGGAAATTATATTTATGTATCAAATGATGATGGAGGAAGAGCTTACTTTGTAAGTATTCCTTCTGGATTAGATTTGAGTAGATATAGACAAATAATCCTTAATGAACTCCCGGCTGAAAATCAAAAACTTAATAATTTTAATAACAAAATTACTGTATTTGAACAAGATAAAGCTCGGGTGAACCAAACCATTAGTTTTATGAATAATAAAACTAATGGATACGAACATGCAGAAAGTACTTTAACAAGTAAGGCTGGTAATATCTCATTAACGGCTGCTAGGGGTATTTCTATTAGTGGAGCGAATTTAACAGCAACGGCTGGTCAAGCAAATATCGAGGCTAGAAGCCCATTATTAAGTCAGTATACCTCTTCCACTATTAATTCTGGTCAAACTCTACCGAGAACTATTTCTGCTAGTATAATTATAGATGGGCATACAGATTTTTATGATAAAGGTAATGAAGCTGATACTAATTATAGTATGCGTACTTTTATTAGCCCAACAATAATTAATGGTACAAAAGGCGTCAATATTAAAACAGTTGGTAATACTGCTTCCGACAATCTTGTTTTACAGGCAACAGGTATTACTGCTAGTCAGGGTGATGTCAAGATTGAAGCAAACAAAAGTATGCTTTTTGATGCAGCAGTTGAACAAAGCTACGATCGTAGTACCTCTACCACGACCAAAAAATCATGGGGTGGTTTAAAGAAAAAGATTACTACAACGATTGAAGAAACTAATATTACTAACGCGGCTTCTGTCGATATTGCAGGTAAGAATATTTATATTGAAACAAAGAAATTGGCAGCAGGTGTTGATCCAACAAAACCAGATAATAATATAGATATTTATTCGGGTCGATTCACAGCTGAAGGTGGTCAGATATCTATTAAATCTGGAGGAAATCTTAATTTTTACACTGCAGAAGAGACCTCAAGTAGCAAGGTAGATATTACTAAAAAATCATCGTTTGCTGGTATTAAATATAATGATTCCAAAACAAATGCAACGCGCACACAAATATCAGAATTGCCAGCAGTATTAAAAGCTGATTATATCGGTACTAAGTCTGGTTTCGATACTAGATTAGTAGGTACTGAATTCGAATATTTGAAGGGTGCGCAGATTGAGGCTGGTGGTAAAATTGAACTATTAGCAGCCACTAAGCAAATTACAGATCTAGTAAAGAAAGAAAAAAACTCAGTTGTTTGGCAATCTATGCAGGATAAAGGCTCCATTACTGAAACTGCAAAATTACCAAGCTTTAATGGACCAGTTGCGCCTACATTTAAGGCTGCTGGCGGACTTGTTGTTCAAGTTCCTATTAGTGAAATAGATGCCAATAAAGTTGAATTACGTAATGAAATTTTAAAACTTGCAAATCAACCAGGAAATGCTTACCTCAAGGACTTCATAAACAGAAATGATGTTAATTGGCAACAAATACTTCTTGCACAAAAAGATTGGGATTATAAGTCTCAAGGATTGACTGGTGCTGGTGCAGCTATTATTGCAATAATTGTTGCTATAGCAACCTATGGTGCAGGGGTGGCTGCACTAGGCACAACTACAGTAGCGGCCTCAAGTGGTGCAACAACAGTAACAGTAGGAACAACAACAGTTGCCGTGGGTGCAGGGGGTAGTGCGACAGCATTTGGTGGGACAGTTTTAGCTACAACCACAGCTGCTGGCGTAACTACATATACGACTACAGGTATAATGATTAATGCAGCCCTAACTTCATTAGCTTCACAAGCTTCTGTGAGTTTGGTAAATAATCAAGGTGATGTAGTACAGACGTTAAAAGACCTTGGTTCTAAAGATACTGTTAAAAATTTAGCAACCTCTGTAGTAACTGCTGGTTTACTAGATAAAATTGGTGGATCAAATTGGATGCAACAATTTAATGGTACAGGTGTTACTGATCGTATCGTTACTAATCTAGTTAACTCAACTGGTTCAGCTTTAGTTAGTACTGCAATTAATGGTGGGGACTTAAATGATAATTTGCAAACAGCATTACTAGGGGGGTTAGCTACGGCTGTTCAAGGATATTTATCTAATAATATTTCGGGTATACAACAAGGGAGCAATCTTGATCTAGATTATATCTTACATAAGGTTGCCCATGCAGCGGCTGGCTGTTTAGCTGGTTCTATACAAAAGGATTGTGCAGCAGGAGCGATTGGGGCGGCTCTTGGAGAAGTATTTGCTGATACGATTACTGGAAATAAATATGACTATACTGATGCACAACTTAAGGCGATTAAAGAGGGTAGTAAAGCATTAGCTGCAACTGTTGCTGCATATGCAGGGTATGACGTAAATATTGCAATTAGCTCTGCTGACACAGCTTTAACGAATAACTGGTTAGGGACACAACAAAAAAGGCAAAGAGATTTAGAGTATATAAAAGCAAATGCTTTAGGTGATGTTGCTATATTTGCGAAATACGGTGGAATCAGCGTCTTACAGGATCGTTTAACACAAGGTGGTTTTGCATCGGGTATAGCAGCAGGTGCGGGAACTGATATTTGGAATATCGGAAAAGCTATTCTCAATCCTATTGATACATTAAATGGTTTAAAAGCAATTCTGACAGACAGTGAAGTTAGAGCTCAACTTGCTCAATCTACTATTACAGCCTTCAATACCAAAATTCAAAGAATTGAGTCGGGTTTTAATACCGGTGGAATTCAGACTGCGATCCAAGTGGGGTATGATCTTGGAACTCTAGCTTGGGAAGTTGCAGGGATCCTTACGGTCGTTAAAGGTGCAGCAACAGCAACAGCTAAGTTAGGTAGTGCGGGTTTAAAATTCTCTAGTTCAATTGCAGATGCTGCAAAGCAATCTGCTAAATATCAAGCACCAATTACTAGTATAATCAGCACTACTCAAACACAAAAAATTATAAGTGAAGTAAAAGCAATTCCAGTTGTTACATTTAATGGGGTTGTATTAGATACAAGATTACCTGTTCCAGCTGCGGGATATACTTATAAACCCAAAGTACTTGATTCTACAAACCCAAATATCGCTAATTCACATGTTAATGGTTATAAAGCTGAACTAAGGTTAGCAAATGAAGTTGTAGCTCAGCCGAATCAAGTAGTTTTAAAATATGGTGATGCAATTGGGCGTAATGGTTCTGATATCATTTCTGTAGATATAAAAACTGGAAATGTTTATTTATGGGATTCGAAATATCGGAGTAGTAACTCTAAATTGGGAGCGTCTACAACATTTACCAATTCAACTACTAGAACTAATGCTGTAAATGAAGCTTTAACCACTATTAGACAATCTAATTTGCCTGAAAGTGTTAAACAAGTTGCATTAAAAAATCTCAATGATGGTACTTTTACTACCTATACAGTAGCTACAGGTAACTCAAAAAACTCAGTTATTTTTAGCTGTGTTAATAAAGTTTGTAAATAATAATTCTGGTGCATATGAATGTTTGATCCTAAACGTACTCAAGAAGTTTTTTATGAGTTTAATCTAAATTTCATGAAAGAAAAATTATCATGGTTTGATCCTCAAAAACCTGTTGGTAATTATGCTATACATTTTTTAGATGACATTATTTCAGGTTATCTAGTGAATCTTAAAAATGAGGTGGATATCTATTTACCTACTGTTCACCAATGGTTAAATTTTGCGATAGAGAAAAAAGAAGTATTTGGTGAAGGAAACGATTTGATTTTTCATCATGCTTGTTTATTCAGAAGCAAAGCTCTTGCTGTTTGGATGTCCGAAAACTTGAACGCAGCAGATTATTGGCAAAGATCTTTTGAATTATGGAAAGACTTTGATGGGTTAAATAATATTTATGCAAAAAGTAAGTTTAAAACAGATTTTTTAGATGATTTTTTACAACTTTGTGTGCAATGCGGCAAGTATCAGGTGGGGATAGATCGTTTTGAATATTATCATGGAAAAAAAGAGATCTCGATTAAGAAAAAAATGGCTCCCCGTGAATATGGTTATGTATTGTGTCGTAATTATTTAGAACCAAAATATAGTCAAGAAGAGTTAGTGGAAGCTGGGGAAAGCATGCTGACTAAGTATATGGAAGAACCTTGGCTAAGAATGGGATTATATAGTTATGCTGCCATATGGCTGAAAATTGTGTATTGGGATAATAAAAGAACTCTCACATCTGAAGAAACAATTTTAAAGGCATATGAATGTATGCCAAATACATTACCACTATAGGGTAGGTTTAAAATGTGCAATTAGACGATGGATATAATATAAATGATAAGTTTTCCCATCTAAGTGTAAGTGATCTAGTAGGTTGGTAAGTTTTTATTTGTGTAAAGAAAATTAGTCCTAATAAGGGCTAATTTTTTTAATTATGTCCCATTTTATTAATTACTCGAATCGGTACAGTCACATTTGATTGGGCACTTGGACGAGCTTCTAAAAATTGTGTAATTGGACGCATTTTGTCGGGATTGGCATATTCACCAACTTCAATTGTAGGTATTAATTCCCCAATAGCTTTTTTGGCATCTAAGTCATAGATCCACATATAACAATTATATTGGTTATTTACATTCATAGCGAAACCAACTTGATAATGCTTACTAGCTTCAAGTTTTACTCGTGCTAAGTTTGTATATTTAAAGCCGCCTTGTTGACACCATAGCTGTAGATCATGCTCACCAGCTTCTACTGCTAGCTGGGAACTCATTTGTCCTCGATCATTTTCGATTTTCTTAAAATCAACTGCAAATACATATGCAATTTTATCAGCTTTAATCGAATGACTAATTTCAGTGCTCCCGATAATTGTTGCTGTATTTGTGGAAATAGCAGGGGAAGAATAATAAGTGATTGGTTCTATAGGCCCTATATTTCTAGTTGTTATGCACCCAGATAGTAATGATCCCAAAAGAGTTACGCTAGACAATAAAATAATTTTTTTCACAATAATATCTCTTCTTTATTTTGAAATGATCACAGGGACAAAACTTACTGATGAAGGGACCGTAATACCTAATAATTCCTGCTTAGGTGTTACAACCTCACCTGTATCAAGATCTTCTACCCAAAATAGTAAAGGTTCTTTATTAAACTTTATATCTGCTTGATTATTCTTAACTTGATAATGATGACTGGCTTTTGCAGTAAATTTTAAACGTCCACTTGTAAAATAGTTAGGTGTATCTGATACAAGGCGGATGTCTGTCAGTCCTGGAGAAATCTCATAAACTTTATTCCAGTCATGCGAGCGATTTAAAGTAGCTTTATCATTGATATAAGTAAGATATATACGGGCTTTAATAAGCTGGAGAGCATTTAATTTTTGAAAACCTACTAGAGTAGCTAGTTGAGTCGATTGTACATTTTTGGGAGGCTGATAAAGAAGTTCATCAGGTATTTTTGCGTAAAGTGTATTTATCCCAGAGAAATAGAGTACCAAAGAAGCAGTAAAGCCGATAAATGATTTAGAAGTATTCGCCATTTTTCGTTAATAATTGATTTAAGTAAATATATTATAATCAAATCTCTAGAAAATTTTTATGACAATATCCAAAATTATTTTCATAACTTGAATTAAGTTAAAAAGACATATATTAAAAATAATTCAAATACATAATTCATCTCTAACGCTAATCTATGGTTTGCTAGATAGCTATCAAATTAATAAAGCATGAAAGGTATATTCTTATTTTTCTATGAATATATTGGCCCATTTTCGATAGTTAATTTCTGTATTTTATAAACTAATTTTTAACGGGAAAAGCTGAATTATTTCCCCTTACTTTTTAATGATCTATTTTAAAACAAATGTCATTTCCTACGCTTGACGCCAACAATAGCGAATACTATCCTTTGCCTGCTGGCCTACATTGCCAGTCGGTTTTAGCAGACCGTTTTCATCTAGAACATCAAAAAAGTAATTTTTTGGTGGTGAACTCGTTCGTCCCCCTTCGTAGCGGTAGGATGATCTGCCCCCATAAAGTTGGACAGTTAGTTAAGCAGTTTTTATAAACTGGTTTCTATATTGTACAGGGGATAAACCTTGTAGCTTCACCTTGATTCTCTCATGATTATAATAATGAATGTATTCTCGTATCGTTTTCTCTAATTCATCAATTGATTGAAATTTTTCTCCATGAAAGCATTCCGATTTTAATATTCCAAAGAAGCTTTCTATTACAGCATTATCTAAGCAATTTCCTTTACGAGACATACTTTGAATTAAACCATGTTGCTTTAATTGCTGTTGGTAATGAGCCATTTGATATTGCCATCCTTGATCTGAATGGAGAATTGGTTTCTCATGTCGCTTAAGTTTAGCTAAAGCATGAATGAGCATATCTTTCACTAACTCATAATTGAGTTTACGTTGGATTCGGAAGGTAATAATTTCCCCATTAAACAAATCTATAATTGGTGATAAATAAAGTTTTTCACCGTTAACATTAAATTCCGTCACATCAGTTGCCCATTTCTGGTTGGGATGGTTCGCTTTAAATTGCCGTTGCATAATGTTATCAGCCACCGTCCCGACACAACCACTTTTATATGAGCGATATTTCAATGCTCTGATACGTGATTTAATTCCCATGGTTTTCATAAGGCGATATACACATTTATGGTTGATTATTATTCCTGTACTTTTCAGGGCAAGAGTAATTCTACGATAGCCATAGCATCCCTTATGCTTGTGATATATGGACTTAATCTGCTGTTTTAACTCAGTATATTTGTCATTAGAGCGTACAGCTTTCATGTGATAGAAATAAGTACTACGAGCAATCTTTGCAATACTGAGTAAGAGTTTTAATGGATAAATTTGCCTTAATTCTGAAATAACCTGAACAGTGTCTGCAGTACAAAGTGTATTTAAGTACGTTGCTTCAGTTTTAAGGCTTTTAGCTTTTTTAAAAAGGCAACCTCCGCTCGTAAAGCGGTCACTTCATCAATGAGTTCCTGTTGAGATTTATCTTTGTCTTCTTTTATAGGCTTAGTTATTTTGGTTTTATCTTGTTTAACCATATTGGTATAAATCCTCGTAGTATTAAACCCGGCAATCCCTTCTTTATGATACTGAGCGAGCCACCTTCTTAAAATTGACGTCCCGCTCAGATTTAACCGTCTTCTAACTTCTCTTACCGGTATCTTATCAAGAAGCATTTGTACAGCCTTGATTTTAAATTCGGAAGAGTAGTAGGTTTTTTTAGTTTTAACATTCAGGCCATCTTCACCTTGTGCCTTATAGTTTTCAATCCATAAGCGGATGGTTTGGAGATCAACATTAAATTCTTGTGAAAGGATTTTATATCCTTTACTTCCATCTAAATAAGCTTGAATGACTTTTAATTTTAACTCTTTTGAATGCTTCGGAATTGGCATAGGGCACACCTCATAAGTTTAAAAAGTCTAACTTATGGGGTGCAGTTCAG
>NZ_JAKTIM010000012.1:0-17738 GCF_027855455.1 Acinetobacter sp. AOR01_HL
GAGCCTGTAAATTATTTTGTGTAAGTTCCATTTTTTATAAATGATCTTTTAATCGATCATCGAACTGAATCGTAAACCAATTCATTGCTAAACGCCAATTTTGAATTGGCATCGTCCATTTCTTCGCAGCATTTGATGTTGCTAAGTAAATGACCTTCTTTACTGAGTCATCAGATGAAAAGATTTTCCTTTTCTTCGTTGAATGGCGTATTACGCTATTCAACGACTCAATCGCATTTGTTGTATAAATTGCATGACGTATTTCGGCTGGATAGCTAAAGATCGTTCGGATATTTTCCCAATTGGCCCGCCAGGATTCTCCAATTTTGGGATACTGGTGATTCCATTGATCACAGAAGATGTCTAGGGATTTTAAAGCATTTTCCTCTGTACTTGCCTGATAAATCGCTTTCAGACCCGACGTAACAGCTTTGTAGTCTTTCCAGCTTACAAATCTCAGGCTATTGCGTACAACATGCACGATACACAGTTGAATATCAGTATGAGGGTAAACAGAGGCTATCGCGTCAGGGAAGCCTTTTAATCCATCTACACAGGCAACAAGAATGTCCTGTACTCCTCGATTTTTTAGCTCTGTCATGACTGACAGCCAGAATTTGGCACCTTCTGTCTGAGCAATCCACATACCCAGTAATTCTTTTTGCCCATCCATATTGATGCCTAAAGCAAGGTATACGGACTTGTTAATCACATTGGAGTGCTGACGGACTTTGACAACAATACAGTCAAGATAGACAACAGGATAAAGGCTATCTAAGGCTCTATTTTGCCACTCAGTCACTTGCTCAATCACAGCATCGGTAACTTTGCTGATGAGAGATGCTGACACATCGGCATCGTACATTTCTTTGAAGAAGGCTACAATTTCCCTATTAGTCATTCCTTTTGCATACAGTGAGAGGATTTGGTCATCCATACTGGTGATGCGTGTTTGGTGCTTTTTGATAATTTGTGGCTCAAATGAACCTTCTCGATCACGGGGAATATCTAAAGCCAGTTGTCCATCTTGAGTTGTAATGGTTTTAGAACTAAACCCATTACGGCTATTTGAGCCTTTCTTGGGCTGATGCTTTTCATAACCGAGATGGTCTGAAAGTTCAGTATTGAGTGCAGTTTCAATCATGAATTTTTTAAAGACTGCTGTCATTTGGTTTAAGTCTTCTGGTGTTTTTAGACCTTTAGCCAATTCGGCAGCCATACTTTTGATTGTTGCTTCATCCATGTGAAGTACCTTTTGTAATTATCCTCTGAAGGATAAATGAAAATTAAGTACTTACACAAAATTTAGAACAGTCCCTGGTTCAATGAAAATTTATTGGTTCATCGAACAAATGTGCTATTCAAACAGCTACAAAGTTTTGAAACTCATATGTTGAATAATGCTGATCGTATTATTACTTTTAGTACTTTATTGATCTATCAACATGAAGCTTATATGCGTGCCTATCATCTGAACCAATGGATATTACATAAGTTGCAAAAAGGTAATGAAATGGAAAAGGTTCAAGCTGGTTGGGTGGCTATTGATGAGTCAAGTAATTTTATATCAGTTGATCTACAGCCAAAAATTAATGAAATTAATCGTCAATTAGAGATTTATAGGGAACTTGCCAAACCTGATTCAGCACAGCCTAATCGTACTCATCAGCTTAAACCTGCTTGAGTGTTGGAATAATATTGATAGTTGTATTTGAAATAAAAAATTGGAGAGATTATTTACTAATTGAATTAGTAAATTAAAAGTTATTCCAAATAATTTCAGACACATAATATCCTAATGAGAATCATGAAACTCTTTTGAGTTCTTCATGAAAATATGAAAACAAAGTCTGCCATCGAGCAGGCTTTTTTTATGCACAAAATTTAAGGAGTCGAGCTATGAGCTTGAGCTGTCCCTTTTGCCATTCAACGAATGTGATATTGGTTGAAGCAAGTACACAACAATCAAATACGACCTTAACCAATTTGGTCACACCGACCACATTGGGTGCATTGGGAACCACGGTCGCAAAGTCTTTCAATCTGCCACCGATTGTCGGTGGAATAGCAGGAACGGTACTCGGCAGTGTGTTGAATTCATTTACCGAACAAAGCACACCACCACAGCAGAATTTATGCTTCTGCCACAACTGCTACCAAAAGTTTCCAGCGCACCTTTTGCATTAAAGATCGTTAGTAACCACACAAATTCAAATTTCATTTTCAAATTAAAAGGAATAAAACTATGGCACATCAACTTGAACAAATGGCGTATGTCGGAGAAACCCCTTGGCACGGACTAGGGAATCAACTGACACAAAACCAACCGATTGAAGTCTGGGCACAGCAGGCAGGTATGGATTGGCGGATTGAATCTTCTAATGTCAGTTATATGGCGCAGAATGACCGTGGGCAAAGCATCATCATGCCTTATGAAGAACAACGAGTTTTATATCGCTCTGATACCCATGCTCCACTGTCAGTCGTCAGTCAACGCTTTCAGGAAGTGCAACCGAGAGAGATTTTAGAATTCTATCGTGACCTCACCGAGCAATCAGGTTTTGAACTTGAAACCGCAGGTGTACTCAAAGGTGGCAAGAAATTCTGGGCACTAGCACGTACAGGGCAAACATCCATGTTGAAGGGCAAAGATGTCAGTAATGGCTATATGCTCTTGGCAACAGCATGTGACGGAACCCTTGCCACCACCGCACAATTTACCTCGATCCGAGTAGTGTGCAACAATACTTTAGCGATTGCCTTAAAAGGACAGAACAGCAGTGCAGGTGTGGTCAAAGTTCCACACAGTACTAAATTTGATGCTGATAAGGTCAAACAGCAACTCGGTATTTCAGTACGTGCATGGGATGAACACATGTATGAAATGAAGCAACTGACACAACGTAAAGTGAGTCAGATGGAAGCATCCGCTTACTTTGATGCCGTGTTCAATAACAGCACAATGAACAACGTGGTGGATCAGGAGGACAACATCATCCAGTTCTACCGTGATGTAGCCTTACAAGCCCAAGCCAATGGCAAGGACAAAGCTGAACCAAATGCCAAATCGATGAGTCGAGCTATGGAAATGTTTAATGGTCAAGGACGAGGTGCGGAGCTAAGTTCAGCCAAAGGAACAGCCTATGGATTACTGTGTTCAATCACAGAATTTATAGACCACGAACGTCGTGCCATGAGTACCGATCACCGGCTTGATTCAGCTTGGTTTGGTGCTGGCGCATCGATCAAACAACGAGGATTGGAACAGGCACTTAACATGCTTGCATAGTGCGGAATATACATTTTTCAATCATGGAAAGTTAGACCTAACTAAGCATTTTTAAATGGAATTTCGAATTTTAAAAATTATTAAAACCATAGCTTCGGCTGTGGTTTTTTTATGCCCATTTTTTGTGATCCCCATCATTTTACATAGCAAAATAATCAGGACTTCAATATGAATACCGCAATTTTAAATCCATCTATGCAACAGGCAAGTACCCCATTTATTGCCCCAAAATTATTCACAGCCAAACGCTTGGTCAATACAAAGAATATGACTCAAGCAGAATGGCTTGAAGTCAGACGCCAAGGTATTGGCAGTAGTGACTGTGCCGCAGCCTGTGGACTTAATCCCTATATGTCGATGCTAGAACTGTGGATGATCAAGACAGGTCGAGTTAAACAATCCATTGAAGATGAAAGCACAGGTCATGCCCCTTTATATTGGGGTAAACAACTTGAACCTTTGGTCGCTGAATACTACAGCATGCATACCAACAACAAAGTTCGTCGTATCAATGCCGTACTACAACATCCTGATGAGGATAAGCATTTTATGCTGGCTAACTTAGATTACTCGGTGGTAGGTAGTGAGGAAGTACAGATTTTAGAATGCAAAACCGCAGGGGAATATGGAGCAAAGTTATGGCGAGATGGTGTGCCTTTATACGTATTGTGTCAGGTGCAACATCAACTCGCTGTAACAGGCAAAAAGGCAGCGCATATTTGTGTGCTGATCTGTGGTCATGAAACTCGTATCTATAAAGTGGCACGCAGTGAATCAGTCATTCAACATATTGTGAATGCAGAGCGATACTTTTGGGAGTGTGTGGAAAATGACACGCCACCTTCAGTCGATGCCAGTGAATCGGCAGCTAAAGCCATTCAGCAACTCTATCCTCAACATATTCCACTCAGTGTCGAAGATCTCAGTCAAAATGAACAAGCCAATCAGTTGTTTGCTCAACTGATTCAAGAAAAGCATCATATTGAAAAACACCAAAACAGCTTTGATGAAACTAAGCATCAAATTCAGATGTTAATGAAAGATGCTGAACGAGCAACTTTTGCCAATGGTTCAGTGACGTGGAAACGATCTAAAGACTCCATTGCTTTAGATAATAAGGCTGTATTGAAAATGCATCCTGAACTAATCAATGAGTTTCCACAAAACAAGGTGGGGACACGACGTTTTCAAATCTATAGCAATGATGACTGACCCGATCAAAACCATGCATCTATATCGCTAACTATATATGCATGAAATATCCATTCTTCCCAAAAGCGCAAAAAAACCACCCCCGATCTACCGACTCCCGAAGGAGCGGTAGACCAACAATGGCGGTTTTTGCGAAGTCGTAGCTTTTCATATTTCTGTTTACTTACATAGCAAGGGGTAATCAGTAAAATTTTACTTATAGGACAAACAACATGATCAAAGGTTTAGCGATTACACCGCCAATACTCGGCAGAATTAGTATCGGTAAAGTGGTCGAAAAGAATGGTAAACGTCTGCCTGAAAAAGATGATCAATTTACGATTACTAGCCAAATTCAGAATAAGGATGGCTGGGTGAAACACCCACTGGATGAGCAGCTAAGAGCCAAGGCACAAAACCAGAAACTCAGAACCATTCCTGTCCGGATGATTTTTAATGATCCTGAACTCAACTTGCGAGCTGAGTACACTCTATTCGACCGACAAACTGGTCGGCCCATCTGTACTGGTAATGGTGAAACCTGTCAGCGACTTGGACAAAACGGGGTTGAACAGCATCCATGTCCATCACCTGATTTATGCCCCTTGGCCCAAGGTGGACACTGCAAGCCTTATGGGCGGCTTTACGTCAATCTAGATGAGTCGGATGAGTTGGGTACATTCATTTTTAGGACTACAGGTTTCAATAGCATTCGTACCTTAGCTGCACGGCTTCGTTATTACCATGCGGCTTCAGGTGATTTACTTTCATGTTTGCCATTGCAACTGACCTTACGAGGAAAAAGCACAACGCAAAGTTACCGTACCCCAATTTATTACGTGGACTTAACCTTACGTGATGGAATCAATCTACAAGAAGCCATTACTTCAGCCAAACAGATCGATGGACAAAGCAAGACAGCAGGGTTTTATCAGGAGGCTTTAGATCATGTGGCAAGGCTAGGTTATGGTAATGCCAGATTTGAGGTAGGAGGTGAGGAGGGACTGGATATTGTTGAGGAGTTTTATATCAATGAACCAAAACCAGAGCAGGGTCAGCAGCTTAGTGATTTAACTCATGTTCAAGACATTCAGAAAGGGTTGCAGCATTCTGTGCAGGCTCTCAATTGAAATGGACCTAGTTAGAAAAGAGTACTTGTACTCTTTTTTTTGCAGATTTTGGACTGTAGATAAGAAAATACTCACTCCTAGAATTTTTGAGAGATGGATTTACTTTAATAACGCTTTTTAGTATTTTGGTAGCAAATCAGAAGTATGTTCATGACTATGCGTTCAAGTAGGTTTTCTAAGCTTATACTCGCATTTGTCCTGTTTTTGTTTACCATAACAATTACGGGAGTTCATGCGTGGGCGCCTGTTCTACTTGAAAATATTGAACATCAGCATGAGTTGAGTATCATTGTAGAGGATGATGCTTCTAGTCATTGGTCTTTACAGCACTCAGATGATTCTCTAAAAAGTTCTGCTGATCATGATGCAGAAGCACATACGTGGAAGAATTTTGATGAGCCGATCTATCATCATTCAGTAAAGCCAATTTCTTCTGATAGTGATTTCAGCATAGATCCAATCTTTATTCTTAGTTTCGCACTTCCACTAGTTTTATTCTTTTTCCAGCTTTTTGAAAAGCCCGTTTATCGAGTCTTTTTAAAGCGGCGATCCCCTCTAGTATTTAGTAATTCTTATACTTTCTCTAAAGATTTAATCGTCCTACGTAATTGATCTTTCTATACAAAAAATAGTTTTTAATTTTTTTGTATAGGTAAAGTCATGTCTAAAAAATATCAGATATTTCTTACCTGTGGATTTGTAGCAACAGCAGCAAATGTATTCGCAGAAACGAATTATGCAGAACTACAAAAGCAGGTAATCGCAAATGATGCTGTACTCAATAGCTTACAGCAGTCCGAGCAAGCTTATGAAATCAATCAAAAGTTTGCTGGCAGATTAATTAATCCGACTTTCAATATGGAGTTGGATAATCTCGGTAATTCAAAATTGAAAGATTTGGATGGCCCAACAACCTTGCTGGGGCTATCACAAGAGATCCCCCTCAGTAATAAACTTTCCTTGAGAAAACAGATTGCGAGTTTTCAAGGTGATCGTAATCAGTTCGAAATAGCAAAGCGTCAGGCTGAACTCAAAGCAGATTTAAGAATCTGTATGGCGAACTGGTATGTAGCTACTCAGCGTGCTGAAATTTATTCTTCTGAGAGTAAATTGAATGCCAGACAAGCTAACGTTCTTTCCGAACGTCTTAAGTACGGGCGAGTAATTCCTTCCGATGCTCAACTAAGCATAGCACTTTCATCTGAGTCGAAATTGCGCCATCAAAATGAAGTGAAGAAGATTCAGTTCCAGAAAAATCTATGTTCTAAGTTCACTTCCAACCTGCCCAGTAGTGCATTGGAGGTTCCGCTAAGCTTTAATTTCACAGACAAAATAAGTTTGTCTGAGCAAGAAGCAACTTTAAGTTCAAAGCTGAAAAAAGCTCAGTTTGAGTTGGCTCGTAAAGAAGCAATACCAGATATTACTTTGGGAGTAGGGGTTAGAAACTACCAAGAAACCAATGACAAAGTCTTTCAGGTTTCGACATCAATACCCCTCAATATTTTTAGTCGAAATAAAGGCAATATTGCGATCGCTCAAGCAGAGCATACGAAAGCAGAAACACAGTCGGTGCTTGTGAATCGTAATTCTAAAATTGAATTGGAAAACAAGGCTATTGAGGTTTCCAACTTGATTGATGCGATTAAGCAATATGATCAAACGGTTTTGCCCGCAACAAATGAGAGTCTCCGAATTGCTGAAATGGGATACCAAGCAGGGAAAAACTCTTTACTTGAATTCAATAATATTAAGCAAATTTGGTTAGACAAACATCTTGCTCGATTCGATATGTGGTTGGCTTTGCAAACTGAAATTGCAGATGTCGAACGTAACTACATTACTCATTTAGATCAAGAATAAGGGCAAGAATATGAATAAACAAACCAATACATTGATTGCAACTGGTGTCGTTGCCTTACTTATCGTCTTATGTGCAATTGCTTGGTATAAATCGGGCAATAAAACACAAGCGAGCGCACATGGTGAGGTCGCCGAAGAAAAAGTAGCTGTGGCTGGAGATGAGAAAGGGCCTCACGGTGGTCGTTTATATCGAGATGGAGATTTCTCTGCTGAGGTCAAGATATTTGAGGAAGGAGTGGAACCACACCTCCGTGTTTATGGGTATTTGAAAGATAAACTACTTAAACCTGAAGACTTAACAGCAAATATCTACATCAAACGTTTGGATGCCGAGCAAAATATTCAATTTCAACCTGAGAGTGATTACTTAATTGGGAATGAAATTGTTTACGAGCCACATTCCTTTTTAATGATGATAAACGTTGATTATCAAGGGAAAAAGCATACTTGGAAATGGGATACGAAGGAAGGCCGTGTCACCATGTTGGACAGTAGTATTAAGAGCAGTGGATTAGAGCTTTTAAAAGTTGAATCAAAGATGTTTGAAAATGCTTTGGAGTTAAAAGGCGAACTGAAGTTTCCTGATAATTTTGAAAGCTTTATTACGCCTAAAGCCAGTGGGACATTGATCAAAACTTACCGTAATCTAGGTGATAAGGTGAGTCAGGGAGACTTACTTGCTGTAGTTCAAAGCCAAGATGTAATTCGTTTGAATGCCGATCGTAAAGTTGCTTTGGACAGCCTACAGTTTGCTCGTCAAAAAATGGAACAGGAACGAGCGCTATGGCAAAAGCGTGTATCACCTGAAATTGATTATATTTCAGCAAAACGAGACTTTGACGCAGCACAAACTCGTGCAAATGAGTTGAATAACTTAATCAACTCTTATGGTGGTTCTAGTAATGGTACTGTTGAAGTTCGTGCTGCAATGTCTGGAACAATATTAGAAGTCCTTGGTGCTGTTGGATCAAATGTAAGTTCTTCAACACCTATTTTTAAAATCGCAAATACTTCTCAACTTTTAGCAGTTGTTAATGTTCCCGCTGACAGGCTAAATGCTATAAATCCTAACAATAAGGTTAAAGTTAAACCTCAAAGCCCTGTGGATACAGAAGAAGCTTTAGGACGAATTAAATATATCAGTGATGTCATTGATCCAAAGACACGTACAGCACAGGTCTTTATTGAAGTACCAAACCAGTTTAAGTGGCGCTCAGGACAGTTAATCACGGCCCAAATTTTTGAAAATCAAAGTTTGAAGCCGATGGTTGTGCGTGAAGATGCTCTACAGAGCTTCCGTGATTGGGATGTTGTATTCATTCGTGTTGGCAATGATTTTGAAGCTAGGCCTCTGGAGCTTGGTGAAAAGTACAATGGGTATGTGGAAGTTAAATCTGGATTACGCGTAGGACAGGTTTATGCCGCTGGAAATTCATATCTTTTAAAAGCAGAGCTAGGGAAATCTGGCGCTACTCATGACCACTAAGGGGAGTAGCGACTATGTTTGACCAGATTGTTAAGCTCTCGATTAAGAATCGTTGGCTTGTACTTATCGTATTTTTATTTGTTGGTGCATTAGGGGTTTATAACTATTTCAAGTTACCGATTGATGCAGTCCCTGATATTACGAATGTACAAGTCCAGATTAATAGTGAAGCTCAAGGACTCTCTCCAATGGAGATGGAGTCTCAAGTGACCTATCCCATTGAAACTGCTTTGGCAGGTATTCCAAATTTAGACTATACACGCTCCGTATCTCGATATGGTCTATCTCAAGTAACGGCAATTTTCAAAGAAGGGACGGATATTTATTTTGCCCGACAATTAGTCAATGAGAAGCTACAAGGAGTGACACCAAATCTTCCCGTTGGAATTGCAACTTCTATGGGGCCTGTTTCTACAGGACTTGGCGAAATCTTCATGTATACCGTTGAAAATGCCAAGAACAATCCTAATCCACTTTCACCAACGGAATTACGCACCTTACAAGACTGGGTGATTAAACCTCAGCTTCGAAATGTAGAGGGTGTTAATGAAATCAATACCATTGGTGGTTATCTCAAACAATTTGTAGTTCAACCTGATTATGCTTATTTACGTAGCATAGGGCTGGATCAGAAGACAATTTTAGAGGCTATCTCTAAGAACAGCATGAATAAAGGCTCGGGGTATATTGAGAAAAATGGTGAACAGTATTTAATTCGTTCTGATTCTCAAATTAACTCGATTGAGCAAGTCCAGAATATCCCGATTACGACGAGCAATGGTTATATCCTCAGATTGAAAGATGTTGCCAAAATATCTATTGGTCACGAATTACGTACAGGTGCTGCAACTAAAGATGGGCAAGAAATTGTACTGGGTACAGCATTCATGCTTATTGGTGAGAACTCACGAAATGTTGCTCACGCTGTTGATCAAAAGCTACAACAGGTTCAAAAATCATTACCAGAAGGTGTGGAAGCAAAAGCTGTCTATAACCGTACAACTTTGGTTGATGCAACGATACAGACGGTGAAAAAGAATCTTTTAGAAGGTGCGATTCTGGTAATCGTTGTTCTGTTTGTATTTCTTGGTCACTTCCGTGCTGCGCTGATTACCGCTTTGGTCATTCCTTTATCCATGCTGATGACAATCACAGGTATGGTGAACCAGAAAATTAGTGCAAACCTTATGAGTCTTGGGGCACTAGATTTCGGGATTATTGTAGATGGTGCTGTTGTAATTGTTGAGGCCTCCTTAGCAAAGTTGGCAATTAAACAAAAAGAGCTTGGGCGAGTTTTAACAAGGCAAGAACGCTTTACGACTGTGTTTGAGGCGACTAAAGAATCCCGCAAAGCGATTCTCTATGGTCAATTGATCATTATCTTGGTGTATCTACCTGTAATGACTCTGACTGGTGTTGAAGGAAAGATGTTTACACCAATGGCTGCAACAGTGGTTATGGCTTTAGTGGCAGCAATGATTCTTTCAATTACGTTTGTCCCTGCAATGGTGGCATTGGTCACTACTGGTGAAATTAAAGAAGAAGAGTCAAAAATCGTCCATGGCATCAAAAGATTTTATAACCCAATTCTAGATTGGTCTTTAAATCACAGATATTTGCTAATCGCTTTTGTCTCTATTTTCTTTGTTTTTAGTGCAAGTCTTTCGACTCGTTTAGGCTCAGAGTTTATACCTTCCTTGGATGAGGGAGATGTAGCACTACATGCCTTGCGTATCCCTGGTACGTCGTTGACTCAAGCAATTGAAATGCAATACACGTTAGAAAAAGAGATTAAGAAAATTCCAGAAGTTCAGACTATTTTTGCCAAAGTGGGGACTGCTGAAATTGCGACTGATCCTGTTCCACCTAACGTAGCAGATAACTTTGTCATGCTGAAACCTCGTAGTCAGTGGCCTAATCCTGATAAGGAAAAGTCTGCGGTTGTTGCTGAAATTGAACGCGTATCTAAAGGCGTATATGGAAACAATTATGAGTTTACACAGCCGATTCAAATGCGTTTTAACGAACTTATTTCAGGTGTCCGAACAGATGTTGCCGTAAAAATTTATGGTGATGATTTAGAGCAGTTGCTTGAATCAGCAAACGCTGCCGCTAAGATTTTAGAGGGAGTCAAAGGTACTGCTGATCTTAAAGTCGAACAGATGTCTGGTTTACCCATGGTTTCTGTTGAGCTGAAAAAAGACATGATTGCCAACTATGGGCTTGATGCAGAGGATGTACAAAAACAGGTTTCTAGCCTAATCACAGGTGAGACAGTAGGTAAGGTGTTTGAAGGAGATCGAAAGTTCGACATTGTGGTACGTATGGATCAAAACTCGGTAACAGATCTAGAAAAGCTGTATCAGATTCCTGTGAGCTTAGCTGATGGTTCGAGTGTTCTTTTATCAGAATTGATCGAGTTAAAAAACGTTCAAGGACCAAACCAGATTTCTCGCGAAAATGGTAAACGGCGTATCGTCATTACAGCAAATGTTCGTGGAACTGATATTGGTAGTTACATTTCAGAAGCACAATCTAAGCTGAATGCTGATTTTAAATTACCAGATGGTTATTGGCTGACTTGGGGCGGTACGTTTGAGCAAATGGAATCTGCTTCAAATCGTCTTATGGTTGTAGTACCGATTGCTTTAATTCTGATCTTTGCCATGATCTATATGGCTTTAGGTAATGTTAGAAACAGTATCTTGGTATTCACAGGTGTGCCATTTGCACTAACAGGTGGTGTGATTGCTTTAGCACTACGTGATATTCCATTCTCAATTTCTGCGGCTGTGGGTTTCATTGCCTTATCGGGTGTTGCTGTGCTGAATGGTTTGGTTCTTGTTTCAGCCATTCAGCGACTTAGAGTTCAAGGTGAAAGTGTCATTGATGCAGTGAAACATGGTGCAATGGAAAGACTCCGTCCCGTGTTGATTACAGCTTTAGTCGCTTCATTAGGTTTTATTCCGATGGCCTTAAACGTAGGCATTGGCTCTGAAGTTCAGCGCCC
This sequence comes from Acinetobacter sp. AOR01_HL, assembly GCF_027855455.1. Taxonomy (NCBI): domain Bacteria; kingdom Pseudomonadati; phylum Pseudomonadota; class Gammaproteobacteria; order Moraxellales; family Moraxellaceae; genus Acinetobacter; species Acinetobacter sp. AOR01_HL. Next base: position 11,967 of record NZ_JAKTIM010000012.1, read on the forward strand.
AATTGCAACTGTTGTTATTGGTGGGATTATTTCATCAACCTTACTGACTTTGATTATTTTGCCAACCTTATATGTGTGGTTTAACCAAGGTAGGTCAAGAAAATCAAACGAAGCTGCTAAACAGGTTGTTTAGGGGCATCTTTAATGACAAATATATTGCGAGATAAACAAAACAAATTTGTGATGATGTTGCTAGTCTGCATGATCAGTCTCGCTTTATGTTTGCACTTTAAAGAGCATGTAACTGAAAATGAATTTCAGAGACACGTTTCAATTGATGCAATTAACTCTCACCATCATGAGATAAGCCAACAACATTCACATAGTCACCAAGATAATTACTATGAACATTTTGTTGGCTATGACGTACTTAAATCGGCCGCTTTAGCTCATCTCTTAAAAGGGATTTCGATTTTAGATTGGTCAAAAGAATATGTTTATCTGATGGTGAGTCGTATTTTTAAACCGCCCAAAAAGTTAATGGATTTTCAATTCATTTTAAATTTTGGAGTTTGATATACATGCAAATTATTGCTTCACACATTGTGAAATTAAGTGCTTACATAAAGCTATTACTTGCTTTATTCATTACATTGGTAAGCCCTACACTTTTTGCTCATGGAGTAGCGGAAGGTGATAAGGGCTATATTCAAGAAATTTATGGCATTCATGTGATTCCATTCATCTATTTGGGTGCGAAGCATATGGTCACTGGATATGACCATTTACTATTTCTTGTTGGCATTATCTTCTTCTTATACCGAATGAAAGATATCGGCTTGTACGTCAGCCTATTTGCACTTGGGCATTCGATTACGATGCTGGTGGGTGTTTATTACAATATCTCGATAAACGCCTACATCATTGATGCAATCATTGGTTTTTCGATTGTTTATAAGGCTCTAGATAACTTGGGGGCTTATCAGCGTTGGTTTGGTTTTCAACCAAACACGAAAATCGCGACTTTAATTTTTGGTCTGATTCATGGTTTTGGACTCGCAGTAAAAATTCAGGAATATGAAGTTCCGAGTGATGGACTGTTGGCAAATTTAATCTCATTCAATATTGGGGTTGAATTAGGCCAGTTTATGGCTCTGTGCATCATCTTGTTATTAATGACGTTTTGGAGAAAGACACCTTATTTCTTTAAAACAGCTTATCAAAGCAATGTCTTCCTCATGTTCCTCGGTTTTTTACTTGTTGGCTATCAACTTACTGGCTTCATTACTCAATAAGGATCTAAATTATGTATAACGCTGAAATTCCAAAAGATATCGAATTACCTTCATCAAAAAAGTTAATTAAATCAACAGCAATTGCTGCCGTAAGTGCCGTTATTGTGCTAGTTACCTGTGTCATGCCTGCGGAGTATGCAATTGATCCGACAGGTATGGGTAAAGTGCTTGGTTTAACGAAAATGGGAGAAATCAAACAATCACTAACTGAAGAGTCAGAAAATGGTATCAATGCTGCACAGGCAGTGAATAGTGTTGAACAAATATCAGTAGAAACTTCGACTCAAACGGCAACTGATAATGCTCAAATGATTATGCCTGCTATTAATAAAGAGAGCATTAGTATTGAGCTTAAACCGGGCCAAGCAACCGAAGTGAAACTGACGATGCCACAAAGTGCAAGTGTCAACTTTGACTGGAAAGCTGTTGGAGGTGGTCTTAATTATGATACCCATGGTGATCCAGTGAACGCTCCTAAAGGGTTCTATCATGGCTATGGAAAAGGAAAGAATGAAACAACTCAGCAGGGTGTCTTAAAGGCAGCTTTTGATGGCAAGCATGGTTGGTTCTGGCGTAACCGTACGGAAAATCCAGTGACTGTAACTCTACTTGTAGAAGGGCAGTTTAGTGAAATGAAGAAAGTCTTTTAAGTTTTGATCAATCTCCTTGGAATAATATTCCAAGGAGATTCAATTGCTAAAGAAGTCAGGTTCTAAAAGGAATCCATAAGATGCTAGAAGTACTAAAAAACACAACATATCGGCATTTGTTTTTGGCCCAAGTAATAGCGCTAATCGGAACGGGGTTAATCACAATCGCCCTAGCTTTACAGGCGTACGATATTGCAAAGGGGGAAGCAGCCCAAGTTCTTGGTATTGCATTGGCAATTAAGATGATTGCTTATATCGGTGTAGCGCCTATAGCATCTGCATTTGCTGAGCGATTACCAAGAAAAAAAGTATTGGTTGGGCTAGATGTTATTCGAGCATTAACAGCATTGTGTCTACCGTTTGTGACACAAATTTGGCAAATTTATATTCTCATTTTTATTTTGCAATCTGCTTCTGCTGCATTTACACCAACATTTCAGGCAATGATTCCAGATGTTTTACCTGAAGAAAAAGACTATACCAATGCGCTATCATTATCACGATTGGCCTATGATTTAGAAAATATTATTAGTCCGATGCTCGCGGCATTTTTATTAACTTTGATGAGTTATCACAACTTATTTTTGGGAACGGTATTAGGTTTTATCGGTTCTGCTTTGTTTGTGGTAAGTGCGAAATTACCAGTTGCCAAAGTACCTGCGTTTAGAGGTGTTTATAGCCGTATTAAGCAGGGAGCTAAAATTTATTTTAATACGCCTAGACTTAAAGCATTGCTTGCTCTCAATTTAGCAATTGCGTCAGCAAGCGCTGTAGTGATTGTAAATACCGTGGTATTGGTTCAATCGACATTTAAGCTAACTGAAAATGCGACTACTTGGGCTTTTGGTTTATTTGGATTTGGTTCAATGCTTTCGGCTTTCATTTTGCCTAAGATATTGGATAAGTTCCCAGATCGATCAGTGATGTTGACGGGAACAACAATTCTTGTAATTGGGCTGTTAAGTGGTTATTTCATTACATCTTATAATGGTTTGCTTGTACTTTGGTTTGTGCTTGGTATTGGATATTCTGTTTCACAAACACCTACAGGCCGTTTGATTCGAAAATCTGCATCGAGTGAGAGTAGGACCTCTCTATTCGCAGCGCAATTTGCGTTTTCACATGCTTGCTGGTTAGTGACTTATCCCTTGGTTGGATGGCTCACTACTAACATAGGAACATTACAAACTTTTATACCGATGGCAGTGATTGCAACGATTTCTTTATTACTTGCAATGCGTTTGTGGCCATCACAGGATGAGGCTCTTTTACCCCACAGTCATGATGATTTACCTCCAGATCATGAGCATTTGCAGCAGCATCGAATCAATGGAGTACACGTCCATGAATATATTATTGATGACTATCATGAAAAGTGGCCTAAATAACTCTTTTTCGACTAATGACTTAGAAAGATTCCGTTTGTTTGTTGTACAATTATAAGCTTATTTTATTGTTCAATAAAAAAAGGGGAACAACATGAAAAAACTAATCTTGGTATGTTTAATGGGGCTTGCGGTAACAAATGCTTTTGCTCATTCAGGTGGTACTGATTCTTCAGGCTGCCACACGAATAGCAAGACAGGGGATCGTCACTGCCATTAATAATAAAAATGAGTAGAACATTTTGTTCTACTCATTTTGAATAACGATCTAATAATAATAAGTACTGTTTCATTTCTTCTTCATCAAAATTTTGATCCCCTTTCAATACATGTTCTCTTAAATGTTGTTCAAGAAGTTGCTGCATTAACCCATTAACAGCACCTTTAATTGCTGCAACTTGTTGTAATACTTCAAGACAAGAGCTTTCAGGTGTTAATAATGACTTTTCAACAGAAGTAACCTGTCCTTGAATCCGCTTGATGCGATTAAGTATTTTTTTATCTTGATGCAAATGAGACATGATTTTTCCTAAAAAAAATATATACTGGGGGGAGTATCTTGGAAAGATAAAATTTATGCAACTTCATAGTAACTTAGATCGTCGTCATTCTCATCAATTCGATGAAGGAAATCCTTTAGCACAAAAGAAAATACTGATTGCGACAATTCTTACAGCAATCATGATGGTACTAGAGATATTGGGGGGATGGATTTTTAATTCGATGGCCTTACTCGCAGATGGCTGGCATATGAGTTCACATATGGTTGCTCTCGGCTTAGCTTATTTCGCATATCGAATGGCCCGACATTATGCTCATGATCAGCGATTTAGTTTTGGTACTTGGAAAATTGAGATTCTAGCAGGGTACAGTAGTGCTATTTTACTTATGGTTGTAGCACTTTTAATGGGTATTCAATCTATCGATCGATTAATGAATCCCGTGAATATTCATTACAATGAGGCAATACCAATTGCAATTGTTGGTTTATTGGTAAACTTGGTTTGTGCATGGTTATTACATGACGGAGGCCACCACCATCACCACGAGCATGATCATCACCATGAACACGACCACCACCACGATCATCATGACTTAAATCAAAAGGCGGCGTTTCTGCATGTAGTAGCTGATGCGGTTACTTCTGTATTGGCAATTGTTGCATTGTTTGCGGGGAAATATTTTGGTTGGAGTTTCTTAGATGCACTATTAGGTGTAGTTGGAGCTATTCTTGTCGCTAAATGGTCATGGGGATTATTAAATGAGACAGGAAAGACACTACTCGATGCAGAAATGTCTCACCCTGTGGTTGATGAAATCAAAGAGGTTATAGAGGAATTTCCTCAAGTTAATATTACTGATTTACATGTTTGGAAAGTTGGTAGAGGCAAGTTTTCTTGCATCTTGGCTTTAGAGAGTACAGGTGTAGATTTAACACCAGATGTAGTGAAACAGGCACTCTCTATCCATGAAGAAATTGTGCATGCAAGTGTTGAAATACATTTTATTTGAATTATTGAATGGTTAGAGGTGGATCAGGAAATTTGAACAACACTTATAAGTGATATTTTGCTCCCCAAATGATGTTATAAACATCAATATATGGAGTATTTTATGGCACGTAGACCAAGAAGAAATCATTCAAATGATTTTAAAGCTAAGGTAGCACTTGCTGCGATTAAAGCAGAAAAAACACTTGCTGAATTGAGTGCTGAATTTGATGTTCATCAAAACCAAATTATCGACTGGAAAAATCAACTGATTTCAGCTTCCTCGCAAGCTTTCGATCAATCAAAAGCTCCAACAGAACCACCCATCGATCTAAAAAAACTACATGCAAAAATCGGTGAGCAGGCATTAGAAATTGATTTTTTAGAAGGTGTGTTGAAGAAACTGGGCCGCTTCAACCACAAAAGTTAATCGATGACTCACTTCAGATTTCAGTATCTAAGCAAGCTCAGCTGCTGAAAGTCTCCCGTGGTTGTTATTACTATCGCCCAAAACCTGTGAGTGCATCAGATCTGAAGCTGATGCGGTGTATGGATGAGTTACATATGCAATACCCTTTTGCAGGTAGCCGTATGATGCGTGATTTGTTGAATCGTCAAGGACATCATATAGGACGACGTCATACACGTACTTTAATGAAGAAAATGGGCATTAATGCGTTATATTGCAAACCAAATTTAAGCCAGGCTAATCAAGCTCACCGCAAATATCCATATCTGCTCAAAGGATTGGCTATTCAGCGCAGTAATCAAGTGTGGTCTACGGATATAACGTATATCCCTATGGCAAAAGGCTTTGTTTATTTATGTGCTGTGATTGATTGGCATAGCCGCAAGGTACTTGCGCATAGAGTATCGATTAGTATGGAGGTTACATTTTGCATAGAAACATTAAATGAAGCTATTGAAAAATATGGTCGACCTGAAATATTTAATACAGACCAAGGCAGTCAGTTTACCAGTGATGCATTTATTGATGTATTGAAATCAAATG
>NZ_JAKTIM010000013.1:0-41698 GCF_027855455.1 Acinetobacter sp. AOR01_HL
GAGCCTGTAAATTATTTTGTGTAAGTTCCATTTTTTATAAATGATCTTTTAATCGATCATCGAACTGAATCGTAAACCAATTCATTGCTAAACGCCAATTTTGAATTGGCATCGTCCATTTCTTCGCAGCATTTGATGTTGCTAAGTAAATGACCTTCTTTACTGAGTCATCAGATGAAAAGATTTTCCTTTTCTTCGTTGAATGGCGTATTACGCTATTCAACGACTCAATCGCATTTGTTGTATAAATTGCATGACGTATTTCGGCTGGATAGCTAAAGATCGTTCGGATATTTTCCCAATTGGCCCGCCAGGATTCTCCAATTTTGGGATACTGGTGATTCCATTGATCACAGAAGATGTCTAGGGATTTTAAAGCATTTTCCTCTGTACTTGCCTGATAAATCGCTTTCAGACCCGACGTAACAGCTTTGTAGTCTTTCCAGCTTACAAATCTCAGGCTATTGCGTACAACATGCACGATACACAGTTGAATATCAGTATGAGGGTAAACAGAGGCTATCGCGTCAGGGAAGCCTTTTAATCCATCTACACAGGCAACAAGAATGTCCTGTACTCCTCGATTTTTTAGCTCTGTCATGACTGACAGCCAGAATTTGGCACCTTCTGTCTGAGCAATCCACATACCCAGTAATTCTTTTTGCCCATCCATATTGATGCCTAAAGCAAGGTATACGGACTTGTTAATCACATTGGAGTGCTGACGGACTTTGACAACAATACAGTCAAGATAGACAACAGGATAAAGGCTATCTAAGGCTCTATTTTGCCACTCAGTCACTTGCTCAATCACAGCATCGGTAACTTTGCTGATGAGAGATGCTGACACATCGGCATCGTACATTTCTTTGAAGAAGGCTACAATTTCCCTATTAGTCATTCCTTTTGCATACAGTGAGAGGATTTGGTCATCCATACTGGTGATGCGTGTTTGGTGCTTTTTGATAATTTGTGGCTCAAATGAACCTTCTCGATCACGGGGAATATCTAAAGCCAGTTGTCCATCTTGAGTTGTAATGGTTTTAGAACTAAACCCATTACGGCTATTTGAGCCTTTCTTGGGCTGATGCTTTTCATAACCGAGATGGTCTGAAAGTTCAGTATTGAGTGCAGTTTCAATCATGAATTTTTTAAAGACTGCTGTCATTTGGTTTAAGTCTTCTGGTGTTTTTAGACCTTTAGCCAATTCGGCAGCCATACTTTTGATTGTTGCTTCATCCATGTGAAGTACCTTTTGTAATTATCCTCTGAAGGATAAATGAAAATTAAGTACTTACACAAAATTTAGAACAGTCCCAACTCGTATGAACCCTTATCAAGCTGCAATGAAAATCGGGCAAATCATTGGTTCTCAAAAACCTGCACCAAAGGCTCCAAAAGTTCCTAATGCTCCAAAACCAATTAATCCTACGTCTGCTAATGCGCCTGTCAAACGTGACATGGACAAGATGTCAGATAACGAATTCCTTAAATCACGGGGTTTATAATTTATGTCAAACAACATTTTAACGCATGCAAAGATTGCCAAAGAAGCTGCTGCAATGCTATTGGAAAAGTCTATCTTTATCCGTTCTATCAGTCGTAGCCGCGAAAAAGAATTTGCAAAAGAACTCGATGGTTACAAAATTGGTAACTCAGTAAAAATTAAAATTCCACCAGTGCCTGTGGTAACTGATGGCAATGTCTTAAATCCAGATCATCAAAGCATTAACGCGCAGGAAGAAGAAGTAGTTCTTACTGTAGATACTCATAAGCATGTCGGCTTAAAGTTCGGTGTTTATGAGCGTGAGCTTGACATTGCTGACTATAAAGAACGCTTCTTAAAGCCAGCAGTAAACTCGTTAGCATCAGTGGTTGATGCAGACATTCTTAAGCGAGCTATTAACACTGTTAACAACTTTACGCTTCAGACAAATTCAGAACCACATCCTTTAGCTGCATTTGGCCGTGTGCGCGGTATGATGAACCGAGCGTTATCGCCAGATACTGACCGCAAAGCTTTACTGTCAAGCGACTTCACAAATACTCTTGTAGATAACAGCGGGACTTTATTTAATCCAAATGCTGAAATTGCTAAACAGTATAAAGAAGGCTATGTAGGTCGTGCTCGTGGCTTTGATTTCTTTGAATCAGAACATATCTGGACCTTAACCAATGGTAGCAAAGTAACGGGTATTACTGTTAATGGTGCCGGGCAATCAGGTGGCCTGTTGGCAATTGGTGGGCTTACTGCTGGGGATACTATTAAAGCAGGTCAGGTATTTACAATTGCTGGTGTAAATATGATTCATCCACTTACTCGTCAAACCTATGGGAAGCCAATGCAATTTGTTGTCCTTGAAGACTTCACTGCGGCTGGTGCTACTGGGGCAATCAAAATTTACCCTGAAATTAAACCAAACATGATTGGTTCAGTCTTAGCGGCAAACGCCAACGTAACTGATCGTCCAGATAATTCAGCAGCTTTAACATTCGTTGGTGCTGCAGGTGCAGTTGTAGATCAAGCTTTATGTTTTGACCCACATGCATTTGCTGCTGCATTCGTACCGATTGGTGTAATTCCAAGTGCCGAAGGCTATATGTTCAAAGCAGACAACTTCGCTTTAACAATCCAAACAGGTGGCAACATTACCAACTTAGACACAGATACACGTCTAGATGTATTGTATGGGTTTAAAACGGTTCGTGGCAATCATGCTGGCCGTGTGGGTATTGTTCAGTAATAGACAGGGGGGCTTCGGCCCCTTCTTTTGGAGTAAAAAATGAATTATCCAAAGATGCTCTACAAGGGTGACTTAATTAAATTTGAATTCACCACAGCAGTTTCAGAAGAACATGAAGAAGAATTGAAAGCGGTAGGTTGGATCGAGCATTCAGAGCTTGGTGAACCAGAAGCTGTGAGTGAAATTAAGCATGCAGAAGTGGGGACAGATGAAAGCTTTGTTCCAGTTGAGCAATTTGATTCTTTAGCAGAAAAGCTAGCTAAAACAGAAGAACAACTTGCTACTGCAAAAGCCGAATATATTCGTCAGGTTAATGAAAAACAAACTGAGATTAACGAGCTCAAATCAGTAATTGAAAAAGGTTCAGCCGAAAATATCGAATTGCGTCGCCAACTACGTACAAAAGAGTTAGAAGGCCAATCAGCAGATGAACTTAAGGCAATCCTGAATGAGCGTGGCGTGACATTTGGTGCCCGTGACTCAAAGCCTGAATTGGTTCAACTCGTCCTAAAATCTGAGCAGGAGTAATCTATGAACGTCAGTGAGATTGTGACCGGAGCAATGAAACGTGCAAGCATTTTAGCTACAGGTGAAAATGCATCGGCACAGGATCTTGCAGACGGAATTGATGCTCTAAAAGATCTTTTAGCACAGTGGGCAACAGATAATCTTCTAGTTTACAAGGTCGAAGATTTAACCCTGAATCTCAATGGGATCTTTAAAGTTTCACCAGATCCATTAGATAGTCCGGACCTATTAGCAGCAATATCACGTATTCCCCAAATGGGGACGCTAGACAATCGGCCTGTTGAGATTGTGAGAGATCTAAATATCAGTGCTGATTATCCACAAGTTACATACAAGGTTTTAGGGCAATTATGGGAGTTTAGTGGAAAAGGTGTTCTATGCTTCAAAGCATTTACTATGCCCTTTGAACTAAGACCTCACGATGAATTAAACATTCCGCCAGTGTACGAGCGAGCTTTAAAGCTCACACTTGCAGTTGAAATCTGTCCAATGTTTGGTGTTGAGCCTCTACCGAGCTTACAGCTCAAGCAGACTGAAGCATTCAATATGCTCAAGAACAGCAACGTTACGCCATTGTATGTAAAAAACGATTTACCTGTTGGTGTGGGAGTTCAATACTGTTATGGCGAATATTATTGATGTTCCATTCGTCGGTCAGTCATATCATTTAAAAGATTGGTCAGTTGACTGCCAACGAACTTTAAACCTTTACCCTCAATCTGTTGAAAGTGGCAACGCTCCACAAGTTTCAGCATTACTACCAACCCCCGGCTTAATTGCAAAATATGAGTTGAATGGAACAGTTCGTGGGCTATACCCCATTAGCATAGGGATTTTAGCTGTTGTAGGAACACAATTATTTTTATTAGGTGAAACGGCTGAGCAAATAGGCGAAATTGCTGGTGAAAATATAGTTAGTTTTGCTGATAATAGGATCGACGTATTAATTATCGGTGAACCCGTAACTTATGCATTTAAGCAAAGCAGTAAAGAACTAAGGATAATTGCAGGTGGTGGTTTTCTTGGTGCTACAGATGTCACTTTCTTAGATTCTCGTTTCATTGTATTGAATCCCGAATCGGATCAAATCCAATGGTCAGGGCTATTGAATACTGAGTTTTCAGCTCTAGGTTACGCTACAGCAGAAGCAAGCTCTGACAAGTTGGTACGCATTTTCGCACAGAACGGTCAGTTATGGTTAGTAGGGGAAAGAACTACTGAAATTTGGCACAGTACTGGCAGCGCTGATCAACCATTCTTAAGGGTATCTGGCGCATATATCAACTGTGGTTGTATTGCAAAAAACTCTCTGGCTCAGTTCGGGACAAGCTTGATTTGGCTTTCACAAACTGATGTTGGAGATGGTCAAGTTGTTCTAACTGAAGGTTATCAAGTTAAGCGGATTTCAAACCATGCAATGGAACAAGAGTTCGCTAGTTATGAACGACTTGATGATGCAGTAGGATACTCCTATCAGCAGGAAGGTCACTCCTTTTATATGCTTTCATTCCCTACAGCTAATAAAACATGGTGTTTTGATGGTTCGACGGGAATGTGGCATGAGCGAAGCTACTACAACTTAAATTCACAACATGAGCGTCATCGTTCACAGGTTCATTGTTTTTACAAAGGGAAACATTACGTAGGCGATCACACTAATGGGATTATCTATGAGCTAAGTTTGGATGCTGAAACAGATAATGGCCACATGATCATGCGTGAGAGAACTACACCAGTAATAAATCCAAAGGGACAACGCCTCATCTTTGATGCGCTTGAAATCTTTATTCAGACTGGACAGCATGTAAACCGTGAGCCGATAGTGATGCTGGATTGGTCAGATGATCAAGGGCAAACATGGTCTTTTGATCAACAAGAGACACTTGGTAAGGTCGGGGAGTGGAAAAAGAGAGTTATCTTTCGGCGTTTAGGTCAGGCTTTTAATAGAGTTTTTCGCTTGCGGGTAACGGATTCAAGCCGACTTATAATTACTGGCGCTCAGGCTAAAGTGAGATAGCTATGGATATAACCAGATCAATTCAAATTCCAAATACACCTATGTTCAATAATGGTGTTATGGATCAAGCTTGGTACATGTTTTTCAATGCACTAAGTCTAAATGCAAGCAAAGGAGAGGAAATTGATACAGGTCAACTACTCCAACTATCTAGCCAATTGCCTGCAATAACAATAACAAATGGAATTCTATCTGATATTGATGACTTGCAGCGGAGTTTTCCTATAAGTCCAACTGTCCAAAATGAAGATATTCAACCGATGCCACCTGCATCGGTTTTTTATTTCGAGCAAGAAACCATTTTCCCAACATCATCAATCTGTTGTGATGACAAGATTTATCCCTTGCCAACGGTACAGATCACTAATGACATGCAGGTAATTATCAATGGCAATGATTAACTACACTCAAGCTGTAATTCCTCAAACATTGCCAGCAGGTGATTTTGAGGCATATACAGTGCCAACAAAAACTGTCACACAGGTTCGCGCTGCAACATTTTACAATAAATCAGCATCACCAATTACCCTCAAAGTTTCAGTGGTTCCTAGTGGTGCAACCTTAGGTGCACAACATCAAGTCGCACAGAAGAATATTCCTGCAGGAAGTTCTTATTTAAATCCTGAAATTATTAACCATGTGCTTAAAGCTGGTGACAAGCTTTATATCAGTGGGGAAGGATTAAATGCTTATGTTTCTGTCATGGAACAAGTCCTATGATTACCGTAAGGCGCGAAAAGTGGATTGATTGTATAGATCAGATAATGCCGCTTTGCCAGATGGTTCATGAACTTGTTGAAAAGGATATTTATGGATTGCCGTTAGACTTTGATGCAACGCTATATCAACAATCAGAAGATTTTGATGAATTTCACTGTCTGGTTATGCGTGAAAATGGCCGTCCTATTGGGTTTCATTGGATGGTGATGTATCAACTCGCTAGATTCAAAGGTAAAAAACAGGCTGGTACAGATGCAATATTTGTACATCCAGAGCATCGTCAACACTCAATGAAGTTGATTGAGTTTAGCGAGAAATATGCAAAAGACCATGGTTGCACAACATGGGCAATTGCAACACTTGATCCTGAATATCGTGGGCTTTTGTGGGAACGCAAAGGCTTTAAGAAAGCAGAAACTATTTTTATAAAGGTGATGACATGAGTGGTGTTATCGGTGCAATCACCGGATCAAACAAACAGGCAAAAGCTGCACAGCAAGCAGCAAATCAGCAGTATGAAGCAACCAAGTATGCTTCTGATCAGCAACGTGAAATGTTTGATGAATTGCGTAAGGACCAACAGCCATATATGCAGGCAGGTTCTGATGCACTCAAGCAGTTGATGGGCGGAATGGGTGCTGATGGGCGCTTTATGCAGACATTCAACGGTCAGGATATTTACAATGATCCAAGCTATAAATTTCGCTTGAATCAGGGGTTAGATGCTGTACAGAGTGGAGCCGCTGCACAAGGTGGTTTATTAAGTGGTGCAACTCAAAAAGCACTTAATAACTATGCCCAAGACTTTGCTAGTCAAGAATATCAAAACGCCTACAACCGATTTAATGCTGACCAGACCAACCAATATAATCGCTTATCTAATCTTGTAGGTTTAGGGCAAAGTGCTGCCGCAGGTGTTGGTAATGCTGGTATGCAGACAAGCCAAGCGATAGCAAACAACACTATGGCTGGGGCTAATGCTCAAGCTGCCGGAACAATAGCAGCAGGTAACAAGAATGCCAATAACTTCCAGACCCTATTGGGGCTTGCCAATACAGCCGCTAAGTTTTATACGGGCGGGATGATCTAAGGAGTGCATTATGATTGATCCAAGTATCATTACGCGCGGAGCTGAACGTGCTCAACTGCAACAACAGCAAAATATGGAAATGCTTGGCAATCTTGGTGGGGCATTAGGGCAAATGGTTCTAGGCCGTCGAATTAATCAAATGCGACAACTTGGGACCCCTGATGAGCAAAAAGCTTTTGCCAATAATTCTATCTTTTCCCCTCAGTTAAATCAGGTTCTTAAGAGTGATCAAGTAACAGCACAAAAAAATGCTATTGATTTACTTAAGGCCCAAGCGGAAATAGGCAAAACTAACAGTGAAGCAACTAAAAATAATGCTCAAGCTGGTGGCTACACTTTAGATAATTCGCAGAAGAAGTTTGGAGCTATTCAGGGGGTATTTCAACAAGCAGCATTGACGGGAGATAAAGGTCAATTATTACTTGGTTTTGATGCATTAAATAGGACAGGAATGATTACTCCTGATGACTATAAACATAATTCTGCCATTGTCCAAGCAATGTCACCAGAAGAGGTGAAAAAGTTTGCAATGGGTATTGCCCTTACAAATAAAGATACAGCTCCATTCTTGTACCAAACCAAAAACAATGAAGCAGACAATGCTACATCCGTTGCTAACAATATCCGCACAACTGATGCGTCACGTTATGCGACTGATACTGCAGCAGCTACGGCAGATAAAAACCGTACTCAAGATGCTCAACAGTTCAGTCAGAAGCAGCAACTGGATGAATGGCTGGCGAAGAACAAGCCTATTGGAACAGAGATGGGGAACGATGGTTATATGTATGCCATTTATCCGGGTGGTAAAGGCGTAAGAATATCAGATGAGAGAGGAACCCCTATTCAAGCACAGCCAAAAGGGGCTAATAGTACTGTTGCTTCTCAGAATGAGGAAAAGCAACGGATTAGCAGAGTTAATGCTGTGCTCGATGAGATTCAAGGAATCTTGCCGCAAGCTACAGCGAGCTATGCAGGTCGAGGTATTGATCTGTTAGCGCGTGGAGTTGGCTTAGCAACTCCGGGTGATGTAGCAACTGGTAAGCTTGGAACATTAGGCGGTCAATTAGTAGCTCTTATGCCGAAAATGTCAGGCCCTCAATCTGATAAGGACGTTGCAATGTACAAGCAAATGGCTGGTCAGTTAGATGATCCAACCATTCCACTGCAGGTTAGACAGGCGGCATTAGAGACTATTCGCAGCTTGAATAACAAGTATGCTGAGATGAACACCCAAAAGGCAGCTACTGTGCCTTATCGAAATGATGGATCAGGCAACACACAGCCGCAAAACCAAGCAAAATTGAACAATATTCTGTTTGGCCGATAAGTGTGCTATAAATTCCCTCATCAAGGTGGGGGTCTTTATGAAAAATATTCTTCTAATTATATTTGTTGTTATGTTGTCTGCTTGTAGTAAGCCAAATAGTAAACCTGTTTATGGAGACACTGGTCTTCCAAAAAACTGTCGCGCCATTGTTAAGGCTAACATTGAAGAGTATAGAAAAATTAGAGCATCTCAAGAAGACTATGTTGACCAGATGATCAGTATTGATGGAGTAATGAGTTCATTAGACCGTAATTGTGGGGAAAATGGATACTCATGGGAATACAATTAAACTTTTTCAGCTGCAAACGCACTTAATTTTTAAACAGACTGCCTAAAGGCAGTTTTTTAATACCCAAAACAAAACCCCGATGTTGACGCATCGGGGTTTTTTTACAACTTAACCAGAGCAAGATTAAGGAGAAATACAATCTATGCCTGAAATTATAGCAGTAATTCTGCAAAAAGTAGAGGTAATTATGAAAGAACATGGCTACTGGAAGGTAACAGGATCTGTCTTACTAGGCATTTTGATATGGCAGTTTTCAAACATTCTTAATGCAACTGCAAAATTGATTGAGGTCATTCGATGAAAGAAAAATATTATTGGTGGGATATATTTAAGTCATCTTTCATAATTTCCATACCAATATTAATCTGGAAGCTTCCAGAAATCATTGCAGCGATTAAAACCTAAAGCCAACCTACAAATGGTCGGTTTTTTATTGCCTGAGGGAAAGATATGGCTACATCACAGCAACTTATGCAATTAATGAACAATCCTAATGCAAGAAAAATGCTTGATTTGATTGCAGCAGCAGAGGGTGTGAAGTATGGCTATAACACCCTGTTTGGTAATCAGCGTATAGATAATTTGTCTGCACATCCAAATATTAAGAAGCCATTTAAGCAAACGGATGGGCAGGTCAAGTATACAACTGCCGCAGGTCGGTATCAGTTTTTAAAGGACACTTGGGATGGTCTAGCAAGACAATATGGAATTAAGGATTTTTCCCCTCAATCTCAGGACTTTGGAGCACTAGCCTTACTGGCACAAAATGGCGCATTACCTTATGTCTTAAAAGGTGATTTCAATACTGCTATAAGGAAATCAGGTAGTACTTGGGCATCTCTTCCAACGTCACCATATGCGCAAAATAAACGCTCTTGGGATTTTATTGATAAGCAACTTGGTTCAACTACAACCAGACCGCAATCATTTGAACCAGAGTTTATAGATTTAAAAAAAGTTGGAATAGGGCAAAACTTCCAACCGAAAATGGTTGATCTTGCTAGCGTTGGAATTGGGACAAAATCTGATTTTCAGCCTGAATTTGTGGATTTAAAGTCAGTTGGAATAGGTGTTTAAAATGGCTAGTCAAAATGATATTTCAGCCCGTATTGCGACTGCAAAAAAAGAAGGCTTCACAGATGAGCAAATTTACTCAAGCCTAGCTTCTAATGCTGGCTTTGGTAAACGAATTACGATGGCAAAAAAAGAGGGCTATTCTGATAGTGATATAGCTAAAACTCTTGGGCTTAATCTTCAAAAAGATCTAGGTGTTCAACAGCCTATTAAAGTGTCTGCAACTCGACAACCTTTTGATTGGCAAGCAGCACAACAGAAGTCCATGCAAGAACAAGCTAAAGCCGCAGGGCCTACAAAGTTATGGGAATCTGCATTGCTTGGTGCTTCTGATCTTGGTGCTGGGGTAGTGCAAGGTTTTGCTTATGCAGGTGATAAGTTAGGGCAAGGCCTAAACGCTGCATTAGGCACAAACTTCGATACCAGCGCTTATGATCGGTTCACAAATCAACGTAAGGACATTCAAGACTTTCACCAAGCAAGACGACAACAGGCTGGGCAAGGTTATGATGTTGCACGATTAGGCGGTCAGATTGCTGCTACTGCTCCATTAGGTGCACTTGGTCGAGGTTATCAAGGTGCAGGGATTCTCTCAAAAGCTGGTGCAGGTGTTGCAGCACAGAATGCGGCGGTAGGTGCAGCTATTGGAGGTGCAGGTTTTGCTGAGAATGGCAAGCAGCGTCTAGAAAATGCAGCATTAGGTGGTATCGGTGGCGCAGCAGGTGCAGCTATTGGTGAAAAGGTTGGGCAGGGTATTTCTAAGGTCGCAAGATCAGTAAAAAATACAGGTTCACGAGCTGCTCAACAAACAGCACAAGCCATTGATAAGAATCTTGACGATGCTCTACGTCAGCAGGGTATGTCACTAGGGGATTTGTCGGATGATGTTGTAAACGGTTTGCGCAAAGAAGCACGCGATGCATTAAAAGCAGGAAAGAACCTAAATCCTGAAGCAGTTGCTCGAAAAGCTGTTTTAGATCATTTAGGTTTAAAGGGGACTAAGGCTCAAGTTACAGGAAATGCAATAGATTGGCAAAAACAGGCTGAACTTGCAAAACTTTCAGGAGCTGGTGACCAGCTTAGAGGCAAGTTAATTGATGACAATCTGCAACTCCAAAATCTATTAAATCAGGCTGCCGAGCGTACAGGTGGTAATGCCACAGATCAATTTGGAGCAATGCAAAGTGCTATTAGCTCTTTGAATTCTCAACTTAATCAAAACAAGCAATTCATAGGTGCCGCATATGACGCTGCAAGAAAAGCAGCAGGTAACGATGTAGTGATTGATGGGCGTGGATTTGCAAATGATGCTTTCACTGCTCTGGATCAAAATTATGCCCTCTCAAGTCTGCCAGCAAGTGTTCAAAAGATCATAAAAGACGTGGCAGACAACCCAGATAAATTCACTTTAGGTAAATCAGAAGAACTGATTAAAATCCTGAATCGTGAATACAAGTCATCGTTGCAGATGGGGCAACCGACAAGTTCAACATATTCAATTGGGCTAGTCCGTGATGCCTTGAACAAGCGCCAAGCTGAAGCAATGGAAGGGTTATTAACAACTGGCAATGATGCGGCACAAGCCTATCAGTTTGCAAGGCAAGCAAATCAATTCAATGCAAATCAGATTGAAGGAATGCCTTTACTGCAAGATGTGCGAAAGGGGGGTGAGCCAGACAAGCTGTTCAATAAACACATCTTAAATGGAAATGTTAATGAGCTTGATAGAACAATTGAGCTACTCAACAATGTTAATCCTCAAGCTGTTAATGATATTAAGCAGCAAGTAGTTCAATTCATTTCGGGTAAAGCAATTAACCAGAATGGTCAATTTAGCCCAGCAGGAATGAAGCGCGCTTTAGATGCTATCGGTGATCGACGACTAGCTACAATGTTCTCGCCTGATGAACTTAAGAACCTTAAGGATATTGGAAAAGCTGGGCAGTATTTAGTTACTCAACCACCTCATTCTTATGTGAATAACTCAAATACATCAGCAGCATTAATGAACTATTTTGGCGGACTTATAAATAAACCGGGTGTTCGCGTTCTTTTAGCTCCTGTAAAAGATATTGCGGACAATCGGTCTGTTAACAAGGCACTACGTCCAGATATTACTGGCGCACCAATTGCCCCTACGCCACCATCCCCGCAAAAACAATCGCTAATTGATCGGCTAGTACAGGCTGGATTAATTAGTGGAGCTTCTGCTACTACCCAATAAACCAAACATCAATACATTGCCACCTAAAAAGGTGGCTTTTTTATTGCGAGAAAGAAATATGGCATCACTACTTTCTGCCGTACGAACCCGCTTTTTTGACAAAAGCAACAAGCCTCTTGCTGGCGGGAAGGTGTATACCTATGAGGCTAATTCTACTGATCCAAAGCTTACTTGGTCTGATACAGATTTAACTATACCAAATACGAACCCCGTACTACTTGATATGGAGGGGACGGCTTATGTGTATCTGGATGGTAATTACCGAATTCGGGTTGAAGATAGCTATGGCGTAGTTATTGAGGACAACCCGTTTGTACAAAGCTTCTTCTCAAAGTTAGGATTGCCTGTAGATTTTGTTGTAGATGGCACAGAAACACAAAAACAAATTAATGATAAAACGGTTCAGTTCGTAAATACCGTTTCTCAACTTGAGACTTTTAAGGCTCGTAAGGATGGGCAGATTGTGATTGCGAAATCATATAATTCTGCTAATAGAGAGGGTGGTGGGAAATTTGTCTTTAAAGCAGGAGATACTACACCTGCTAATAATGTTAGTGTAATTATGGGAATTGGGGGGAGATGGCTTCGCTATAACTGGAAAAGTCCCGATATATATGATGCAGGAATTGATGGATCTGAAACTGATGTAACTGCCCGCTTTCAAGCATTAGTAGATGCTGCAACGACGTTAAACCTGTCAGTCAATCTTCGCGGTAAAACTGTGAAAGTGACTCAGTTGGATATTCCAGACAATATGCACTTATTTAATGGGAGCATAGATGTAACTTCAAGTGTATGGCAAAACACATACGGTCGTGCTGCCTTGATGCTTAAAAATACTAACCGGAACGCAGCTGGTGTTGATTATGAGGTACAAGCCAATTATTTAGCATTAGCTGAAGCAAAAAACATAAAGTTCGTAAACATTAACTTTAAAGCTGATAGTTTTGCGGGAATATTCTACAAGTTTGATGGACTACAGTTTATTAACTGTACTGGAAACTGGAATATTCACAATCTGTTTAAGTTTGTTGGTGGTTGGAATGGTACAACATTAATTAATGATACTCCTACTTCATACAATCTTGTAGATCCGATTAATGGGCGTTGTAAAAACATCCTAATCAAGGATTCAAAATGGTATGGCGGTTACACTAATAAAGAGTATTCAAGTCCATTCAGATTTATTGCCTGCGGTGATGTTTACATTGAAGGTGGCAAGATTGATTCACCACTTGGTTATCACATTGATATGTACAATAAGGGCTTTACGCTTAATTGTGCCGATTATGTGAATACAAATGAGCAAGTTGTTCTAGATACTATTGCAGGTACCGCACATCCAGATATGCTAGCGTTATACATCGGGCAGAACTGTTACGACATCAATATTGTTGGTGGACGCTGGAAAGACTTTGCTAAGAAGGGTGTTTATATCGAGTCTAGCTCGCAAGTCACAATCGATGGTGTTGTTGCTAAATGTACCAACGCTAACAGTGTTGCTACTTTTGTAGATTTGCAGCCAAACTATAAAGACAATGCCAATACTTACTGGGGAAACGTTGCGGATATTGCAATTAAGAACTGTACGGTGAATGGCGTTAGAGTTGGTATAACCACAAGCCAATTTGGAGGTGTTCGCGCATTAAAGGCAATTCACATTGAAGATAACTTGATCATCACCAATGCAAACCTTGCGGCTATTTCAATAACGGGAACAGAAGATTACACCGTTGCGAATAACAACTGTAATGGCAGCTTGTTCTTAGGGCGCAATAATGGTGGTGGTGCGGTATCAAAGAACCGTTTTGCAAACCCATCAAACTATGCTCTATATATTGATCGACAAATGACAGGAGGAATCTTGCCATATTTGGTGAATAATGAGTTTTACGTAGACAGTGGCGATGTAATCTATAACAACGGTGGTGAAGGTAAAACTGGTCGTATTACTGGTGGTAACATCCAGTCTGGTAATGGTGGCCATATCTTTGCACTTGGAGAGGCAGCAAATATTGCATGTTATGCATTTGAAAATGGTTTAACCCAGCGCCAGATGAACTTTAGCCAGAACATTAATGTTCCAGCAAATGGAAGTACAACGTACACCAAAAACATTGCAGGTGTAAAAGAGGGTTGGACTGCTTCGATGTCTGTACATGGTATTTTAGATTTGGGTTATGACTTGAGCTTTTTGGTTTCATGTAAGTCAAATCAAATTGTTTTCAAAGTGCGGAACAATACAGGATCAGCTGTCAATTTCGATCCAAACTTACTTTTAAACTTGAACTCATTTGCAGACCAAGTATTTATCAACTAAACGCACAACAAACCACCACAAGCCCTTTGCTTCAATAGCTTAGGGCTTTTTTATTGCCGGAATTAGGGGGAAGGCATGACTGAAAATGAATCATATGGGTTGAGATTTGAAAAGAAAATCGACTCCATTCAGAGTGATATCCGCATGTTGTCAGATCATGTTACTCGACTGACTTTCATTAATGAAGCGCACAAAGAGACTAGCGAACAGAACAAAAAAGATATCGATACATTGGATATCAAAGTCGCCAATTTAGAAAACCGCACAGCAGCGCAAGATGGTGGAATTTCTGTGCTGCGTGTATTGCTGGGAATATTTGCAGGCATCGTATTTTCTTTATGTGCTTGGGTTGGTTCTTCAATTATTCAATTAAGCCAAGACCAGTCTTTAATTAAAGAGAAAGTATCACGATTGGAGAAAGCAGGACGATGAACAGTGAAAATACAAGAGCTTATCTAGCTTTCGCATTAGTGGGACTGATGTTTGTTTTAGTGATTGCTTTATTTTTTGTGGATATGCCACGTGAAAATAGCAATCTGATTAATACGGCATTGGGTTTTATTGCAGGGGCTATGACAACTGCATGCGGATTTTATTTTGGTAGCTCTGAATTAGAGAAAAAGAAAGGTGAATCCAATGACAACTAAACCATTCTTCGATGCTGCCCGAGTAATTGCAGGCGGCAAGCTTACACAGGCGCAAGTAGACGATCTAAATAAAGTGGTCGAAAAACTTGCACCAGGTGGAAAAACTACAAGTGATGTTGGTGTAGATCTAATCTCAGGATTTGAAGGCACACGCACCACTTCTTATGACGATGGTGTTGGAGTCTGGACCATTGGCACTGGCACCACAGTTTATCCAAATGGCGTGAAGGTTAAGCAAGGTGACATTTGCACACCTGAGCAAGCTAAGACTTACTTTAAGCATGACTTAGCGAAATTTGAAAAGACAGTTAATGAATCTGTAACTGTGCCCCTAAATCAAAATCAGTTTGATGCGTTGGTGTCGCTGACATACAACATTGGTTCAGGTGCATTTAAGAATTCGACTTTGTTAAAGAAACTCAACAAAGGTGATTATCAAGGCGCTGCTGACCAATTCCTTGTCTGGAACAAAGCAGGCGGTAAAGTTATGAAAGGTCTAGTTCGTCGACGAGAAGCAGAACGAGCACTCTTTTTAAAGAAGTAACTTATATGTGCAAACGTACCAAAGTTGCAACAATCATCACATTGCTGTGTTTAATCTTCTCAGGTTGCACAGCTCACACTATTAATAGTAATGTGAATGTCTCGATTTGTGTAAGGGCTTTGTGATGTCGCAAGTCATGATCATGGTTTCGGAAGCGGGAAGAATGGAGAATACTTGCAATCTACCCGCTGATTTAGATAAGAACGGGAATGTTCTTAAAATCTATGACTACTCATTAAAAGAGTTGCCGATTAATTTGGATGGAACTGTGACTTACAACGGCAAAAGATGGACCTTTGATAAGAAGCAAAACTTTTAGTCTTTCCAGCTATCTACAATATCAGCCCAGTCTTGCATCATTTTCCGTCTAGCCTCTAAGTGCTGTGAATGGTCATAAGATGCTTTTGTCTTGTTAGATTCAGCATGAGCAAGCTGTTTTTCTACCCAAGCTTCCTCATAGCCCTTTTCATATAGTAGGGTAGAAGCTGTAGCCCTAAAATCATGAGTGGTCACGCCTTTTAAGCCAATATATTCAAGCATACTGTTAAGCGTTTCTTTAGCTAACATGCCATCATTTTTCTTACTGAAAATAGCAGGGAAAACTAATTCGCTATCACCAGAGATTGTATATTGACGCTTAAGTACTTCATATACTTGGTCAGATATAGGGAGAATATGGATTCTGGATTTTTTCATTGCCTCTTCTGGAAATCTAATAAGTCGTGTATCAAACTCGACCCATTTCCATTGCATCTTTCTAATTTCAATTGCCCGAAGCATTGTATATAAGAGAATGAAGCCAGCATTCTTAACAGTCTCTGTTCCATTGTATTTAGGCAATTGAGTTCTTGCCTTTTTTCTTTCTTCTTTAGTTAAGGCTCTTGCATGTTTTACACGAGGGCGCTTGATCACATCACGTACAGCATAAGTAGGGTCGTTCTCAAGCCTTAAAGTAGCAATTGCATAACGAGTTACAGCACCAATGAATCTTCGATTTTGTAAAGCAGCAGATTCACCCGTCATTTTTCCATTGGTTTCTTTAGTAACACGATTAATCGTATTATTTAAAATCTTCAATACGTCAGCCGCAGTCACATCTTTAATATTTTTTTTGCCAATAACTGGGCATATATCTTTTTCTAAAGCAGTATCGAACTTCTCTTGATAAATTTCAGACTTCAACGTCATACGTTTTTCTTTAAATTCGGCTGCAATAGCGTTGAATGTATTTTTTCCTTCTTCTAATGCCTTGGCCTTATTATTTTGTCTATCTTCTACTGGGTGAATACCTTTGGCTAATTTTACTCGCATTTCATCCTTTAAGATTCTAGCGTCTGCCAAAGTAATAGCCGGGTATTCGCCAAGACTCATAGAAGATTCTTTACCATTAAAAACAAACTTAAACCGCCAAACTTTAGCTCCTGAAGGACGAACTTCTATGTAAAGTCTATCTGCATCCAATATTCTGTAGACTTTTTCTTTAGGTTTCAGTGCTTTAATCTTTAGGTCGGAAAGTTTTACAGAGGCCATGAGGTAAGAGTAATTAGTTCGTTACCCGCATTATTACCCGTTTTTTTGGAGGATGTAAACAAACTATAAGGAACTAATAAGAACAGCAACTTTTATAATTCAATAACTTAGCTTTAAAAAAGGAACTATAGAGAATTAAAATAAACATCGACACTTATTATTCTTTACTACTGTTGCTTTCGCCATAATTCAAACTTCCACAATTGTCCCTATTGTGCCGTAAACTGATGCCAAGGTGAAGTTTTTTCCCACATATCAATATTTCGTCTCATGTATAACTTTTGCTAAAATAGGCGCACAATACAATTAGAGTACTAGCGGATGTCTAAAACGCGTGTAATTTATCCTGGAACATTTGACCCTATCACGAATGGGCACGTTGATTTAGTTACTAGAGCATCAAGAATGTTTGATGAAGTTGTAGTAGCGATTGCAATTGGACATCATAAAAACCCTTTGTTCAGCTTAGAAGAAAGAGTTGCACTGGCGCAATCATCATTAGGCCATCTATCAAATGTTGAGTTTGTAGGTTTTGATGGTTTGTTGGTTAACTTTTTTAAAGAACAAAAGGCCACAGCAGTACTTCGTGGTTTAAGAGCAGTTTCTGACTTTGAATATGAATTTCAACTGGCCAATATGAACCGTCAGCTTGATCCACATTTCGAGGCGGTGTTTTTAACACCTTCTGAACAGTATTCTTTTATTTCTTCGACATTAATTCGAGAAATTGCTCGTTTAAAAGGAGATGTAACCAAGTTTGTTCCGCAAGCTGTGGTTGAAGCCTTTGAACGTAAACATCAACAAGGTTGGTAACGTGTCGTTATATATCACTGATGAATGCATAAACTGCGATGTTTGTGAACCAGTTTGTCCCAATGAAGCGATCTTTATGGGCGAAGTGATTTATGAAATCAATCCGGATTTATGTACAGAGTGCGTTGGTCACCATGACCAGCCACAGTGCCAATTATTTTGTCCAGTAGACTGTATTCCAAAAGATCCGCAGCATGAGGAAACGGAAGAACAGTTACTCGACAAATATAAAAGACTAATTGCTCAAAAAAGCACAAGCAATTAGTCAATAAATTTGTTAATATGCGCCCTCGAAGTGAGCCGGATGGTCGCTGCTGTGGAGGTCTCCGTGACTGAAGCAGGAGAGGAAAGTCCGGGCTTCATAGGGCAGGGTGCCAGGTAACGCCTGGGCGGTGAAAGCCGACGGAAAGTGCAGCAGAGAGTAGACCGCCTCATTCGTGAGGTAAGGGTGAAAGGGTGCGGTAAGAGCGCACCGCGTGTCTGGTAACAGTTCACGGCATGGCAAACCCCACCAGAAGCAAGACCAAATAGGAATCCTAGGTGCGGCCCGTACTGGATTCGGGTAGGTCGCTTGAGCGTATGAGTGATTGTACGCCTAGAGGAATGACCATCCTCGACAGAACCCGGCTTATAGGCTCACTTCACCTCATTTTATTGAAAATTTTTCTTGACGCGCGGTTAAGAAGCTAAGATAATGCGCGCACAGTTTACGGCTATGTAGCTCAGTTGGTTAGAGCACCGCACTCATAATGCGGGGGTCACAAGTTCAAGTCTCGTCATAGCCACCATTTTACAGACCACGCTCCTGCGTGGTCTTTTTTTATGCTTGTTTTTTTGATTAAACACAGTTTGTAAAGACCGACTTCATACTTCTGGCATTGTTTGTCTAAGCCAATTTCTTCATGTTCTTATAACACTTAACAAGGATGTTGAAGACATGAAAAGGTCATTATTATTTTTAGGAATTCTAAGTTTAACTGTTGGAGCACAAGTCTCTGCAGCTGATTTGAGTTGGGGTGATCCAACTTTAGATTCGGGTCAATTTAAAGTGTCTGGTGCAATACGTTCTCGTTATTTACATAAAGATTATGTGGTCGGGGCGAATGAAGGTTCCCAAAATGATGACTGGCGACTTACTGATATTAAATTAGTGTTGGGTTATGAAAACCCAAACTGGATTGCAGGAGCAGATGCTCGCTGTTATCAATATGATCGCTTGTGTGATGCGATTTTTCTAAAAAAAGCTTGGGTAGGGTATAAGTTATCTGACCAACAAAGAGTCACGGCAGGTTTGCAGCCTGTTGATTTTGGCTTTGGTGAATTTTGGGGAAGTAGTTATTACGAAACGCTTTTAAATACCGTTGGTTTAGAAGATATTGATAATCTGGGGATTAAATATAAATTTGCAGATGACAAATACAATTTAACCTTAGGATTCTATCCAACTGATGGAGGAAATTATAAGGGGACATCAAAAGACTCAAGCCGATATAGTGGTAATTTCGTTGAAGCTGATGATTTAACTACAGGAACCAATATTGAAGAAAAAAATATGTGGATTGCTCGAGCTTCTAGAAAATTTGAGCTTGATAAAGCTCAAAAATTTTCGACCGAGTTAGGTGGTTCAGTTTGGTATTCAGATTTAGAAAATAAAAGAACAGATGAAGATGGACACCGCAAATCATGGAATGTATTTGCTCAAACGCAATATCAAGCATGGCAATGGATGTTCTTAGCAGGTAAGCAAGATGTCACTAATGGCGATAATTTATTGCCAAATAGCTCAACCATTGGAGCATTTGATTATCCGTATCAAGTTGCTAACAAAGGCAAATATCTAGTCAATGAAATTAACTATACCTTTGCTCAGCCATTCCACAAAATTGAAAATATTAAGCCCTATATCTCTCATAGCCGCTTTTTCAAAGATGAGGATGGATATAAAGACTCTGAGCGTTTAATTGCAGGCGTTTATTTTAATTACAAAGCCATTGGTATTCAGGGTGAATATATTATGAGTAAAAATGATCCAATGGTAGGTGGTGGGGCGAATGGCCTTGCACAAGGTAGCAGTAATGATTGGGATAAACTGTTTTATCTTTCAATTGGATATTATTTCTAAAAGTTAAAAGTAAACTATTGCCCTAAGTGAACAGGCCCACTTAGGGCTTTTTTTATAGAAAGACTTTTTCAGGCGGTGGTTCTCGTTTGACCGCTGGTGAAATGAGTTGACCACGGCTTAGGTTTTGCACATGCTGTAAACGATTGAGCAATTCATTTTGAATAAACAAAATACAGGTTTGCAGTTTGGAGGAGCTTTTGAGTCGTGATGGATAAACTGCCCAGACATCTGCATCTTGCCAGTACTCAGGCAAAATATGCTGAAGTTGGCCGGTAATCAATTCATCTGCAACATCCCAAATCGAACGGAAAATAATACCGTGACCTTCTATGGCAAGTTGATGAATAATTTCGCCGTTATTTGAAACAAAGCGGGGTTTGATATGCACTGAGACATCTTCGGAAGCATGCCTAAATTTCCATAAAACCGAGGATTGGTCGCGTTCACTAATTGTTAAACAGTCATGTGTTTGTAAATCTTCAATACTGTCAGGTACGCCGTGTTTAAGTAAATAACTCGGTGACGCGCACAAAATACGAAAATTAGAAGCCAGCTTCTTCGCAATCATATTGGGTGCAATTTCATTACCAATTCTAATGTCTAAATCAATACTGTGTTGAATCAGGTCTTTGGTATTGTCGATGGTATCAAAATGAATCTGTAGTTTTGGATACAGCATCATTAATTTAGACAAAATTGGTGCGACATGTTTTCTGCCAAAACCAAAGCTACTAATAATATCCATACGACCAGTAGGCGTACTGAGCGGGTTATTGACCAGTTCGCAGACTTCATCAAATTCTTCAAGAATATTTGAAACTCTCTCAAGTATGAGTTTGCCATCTTCTGTCAGGCTAACGTGACGTGTACTGCGGTGAAAAAGTTTGCAGCTCAACATGTTTTCTAAAATATTAATTCGCTTGCTAATAAAAGCTGGCGATGTCCCGAGTTCCTCAGCAGATTCGACAAAACTTTTTAGTTTGGCGACTGTGCAAAAAACCTTTAAATCCGATAGGTTAGGTAGATTATTCACGATCCGTGTTCATTGGAGTGATAGTTCTGTTGTTGATCATTTTTGCTTAAAACATCATGTTTAAGCCATACAAGGATATTAGTCGAAGGTGTGAAGGAAGCTTATGGCAAAAAGATATAAAGTTGCCACGATTGCAGGCGATGGCATTGGTTTAGAAGTTCTACCAGAAGGTATTAAGGTTGTAAAGGCAGCAGCAGAGAAGTACGGCATTGATCTTCAGTTAGATGCTTTCGATTGGGCAAGCTGTGATTACTACCTTGAGCACGGCAAAATGATGCCAGATGACTGGTTTGAAACTTTGCAGGGCTACGATGCAATTTATTTTGGTGCTGTAGGCTGGCCAGATAAAGTGCCTGACCATATTTCGCTTTGGGGTTCGCTGCTCCAGTTCCGTCGTGGTTTTGACCAATATGTGAATTTACGTCCAGTGCGCTTAATGCCGGGTGTGAAATGTCCATTGGTAGGTAAAAAACCGGGCGATATCGACTTCTACGTGGTTCGTGAAAATAGTGAAGGTGAATACTCAGCGATTGGCGGTAAAGCTTTTGAAGGAACAGACCGCGAGTTTGTTTTACAAGAAGCCGTATTTACACGTCATGGCGTAGACCGAATTTTGCGTTATGCATTTGAGTTTGCAAATCAGCGAGATGCGAAAAAAATTACCGCAGCGACCAAGTCAAATGGTATTGCAGTGAGCATGCCGTACTGGGATGAGCGCGTTGATGCGATGGCAAAACAGTATCCACAAATTCAAGCTGATAAACAGCATGTTGATATTTTAGCGGCTCGTTTTGTTTTACAACCTGAACGTTTTGATGTGGTTGTGGCATCGAATTTATTTGGCGATATTCTTTCCGATTTAGGTCCTGCATGTACGGGAACCATTGGTTTAGCGGCATCGGCAAATTTAAACCCAGAAAGAAAATTTCCATCACTGTTTGAACCTGTCCATGGTTCAGCACCAGATATTTACGGTAAACAAATTGCCAACCCAATCGCTGCGATCTGGTCGGGTGCCATGATGTTCGAATTCTTTGGTGAAGAAGACGAGCGCTGTATCCAAGTGGGTCAAGATATTATGCAGGCGATTGAGAATGTATTAATTAATGGCCCAAAAACAGCCGATATCGGCGGTCAAGCAAAGACTTATGAGGTAGGAGATGCAATTGCATCATGTGTAGCCCAAACTAAAATGGACGTATTCGCTATGGAATAACGCCATCCAAAAATGGATGTATGGATATGGATAATCAAAACACAAAAATTTATACGGATAAATTTCTTGCCGTAACCAGCTTACTGTTTGTATTTATTTCAGTTGCTGGTTTGGCGATTTATTCGCAAGAATCGATAAAGATTGCTGCAACATGGATGCAGTGGACGACATCGGTATTTACAACCCCAGTATTACTGTTTGCTTTTTTAGCCATTATTTTTACTTTTGGTCTTGCCTTTAGTAAATACGGAAAAATTAAGCTTGGAGAAGGAAAACCTCAATACAGCACAATGTCATGGATTTTTATGTTCATCTTGTCGGGTATTGGGTCTTCTACATTGTACTGGGGCTTTTTGGACTGGGCCTACTATTATCAAACCCCGGGTTTGAGCTTACCGCCTGAGTCAGCAGAAGCATTGAAATATAGCGTGGCTTATTCATTTTTTCACTCAGGTTTAAGTGCATGGGCAATTTATGCTTTGGCATCAATTTCTTTGTGCTACAGCTATCATGTGAGAAAAAACAAGGGTTTAAGTTTAGCTTCAGTGATTGAGGCTGTGACAGGCTTTAAATCAACCGGCGTGGTTGGTCGTTTAGTCGACTTAATGTTCTTGCTTTGCATGTTCGGTGCATTGACGATTTCATTGGTACTCACTGCCGTGACATTTACCAATATTTTGTCTCAGCTCACAGGTATTCCAAATACCTTTATGACCAAGGTCATCATTATTTTGGCAGTTTCAGTTCTGTTCGCACTCAGTTCATATGTAGGTATGGACAAGGGCATGCAGCGTTTAAGCCATATGGTGTGCTTGGGTGTAGTGTTATTTGCAATTTATGTACTTTGCTTTGGTCCGACTCAATTCATTTTGAATAATTCATTAATGAGTTTCGGGTTAATGGCAACCAACTTTGTCGATATGAGTTTGTTTACCGACCC
Source organism: Acinetobacter sp. AOR01_HL (assembly GCF_027855455.1). Taxonomy (NCBI): domain Bacteria; kingdom Pseudomonadati; phylum Pseudomonadota; class Gammaproteobacteria; order Moraxellales; family Moraxellaceae; genus Acinetobacter; species Acinetobacter sp. AOR01_HL. The sequence goes on from NZ_JAKTIM010000013.1 coordinate 23,182, forward strand.
AATGGGTGACGGCAAGTTTACTCGTGAATGGACTGTTTTCTACTGGTTATGGTGGATTTCATATGCACCGGGTGTGGCACTCTTTGTAACGCGTGTTTCTAAAGGCCGTACTATTAAAGAAGTGATCTTTGCCATGGTCATTGGTGGCAGTGTTGGTCTTTGGTTCATCTTTGGTGTGTTTGAAAACTATAGCGTTTATAGCTTTATTCATGGGGCTGTAAATGTGCCACAAATCTTGAGCCAACAAGGTGGTGAGGTTGCAATTGGTCAATTGCTTAGCCTGTTACCTGCCGGAAAACTCATGATGTGGATTTTCCTCGGCATTATGGTGGTGTTCTTGGCAGCACACATGGATGCAGTAGGGTATGCGGTTTCGGCAACATGTACACGCGGTTTAAGTGAAGGGCAAGATCCATCGCCAAATGCACGTCTGTTCTGGTGTGTCATGCTGACTTTGGTTCCAATTGCCATGATCTTTAGTAAAGCACCATTAGACACCATGAAAACGGCAACTATTGTGACGGCTTTACCATTCATCGTGATTATTCTGATTCAGACTTATGGCTTAGTGAAATGGCTCATACAGGATTATGCCAAAGTCCCATCACATTTGATTGAGCAACAAGGTTATGATGATGCGGAAATTGGTTTAAACCAGACTCAAGATGAACATGCAAAACGGATGCAGCTTGAGCTTGCAAGCTCAATCAAACTGGATAGAAAAACCAGCTAGAAGGAACGGTAATGACGACATATGAACAGGCTACTTATGCCTTAAGTGAAGAAATGCAAAGCCTTGTGTATTGGAGCAGCATTTATTCACCAGCAGATGCAGATATTGACTCAGTCCGTGCAGCATATGATGCCATGTGCCGACACTACACTTTGCCACGTGATGACAAGTTAGATGTAGAAGATCGAGTGATTGCAAATGAAAAGCATCCTGTGCCTGTTCGTGTGTATTTACCAAAAACAAATCGACCTGAGTCTGGTTGGCCATGTGTGTTGTATCTACACGGCGGTGGTTGGATGGTGGGTGGACTCGATTCACATGAGTTTATTACCAGTTATTTGTGTAAGGACTTAAATGCGGTTGTTATTAGTGTGGATTACCGCTTGGCACCAGAGCATCGCTTTCCGGCAGCTTTTGAAGATTGTTTAGCAGTTTATCAATGGCTTAAACAACATGGTTCAGCTTGGCAAATCGATAGTGAAAATATCGTTCTAGCAGGCGATAGCGCGGGCGGTAATTTAGCAGCTGCCCTTGCAGTGGAACTACAACATAGTGGTTTACAAGCTCAAGGGCTGGCATTGGTTTATCCATGTTTAACGACAGCATTTGATACCCCATCCGCACAAAAGCACGCCCATGCGCCGTTGTTAACGACAGAAGATATGCATTTTTATTTAAAGGAATATGCTCCGGACTCACAAGATTGGCAGGATTTACGTCTAGCCCCTTTATTGGCAACTGATTTTTCAGATATGCCTACAAGTTTTGTAGCCGTTGCTGAATATGACCCTTTAAGTGATGACGGTTATCTCTTTACCCAAAAACTGGAACAAGCAGGCATCCCTAACGAGTTTCATTTAGGTAAAGGTTTATTACATGGCAGTCTACGTCTGATGCGTGACTGTCCGGAAGTTCAACATTTATATCAAAACATGCTAAGTGCAATACATCGCATGTTGAGCAGTGCCGAAAAGACATCAATGTAATATCGAGTCATTTGGACGAAAAGAATTTAATGGAGTAAAAACATGAGTGCAGTTGAAAAATTACCTGAAGATTTTTGCGCAAACCCAGATGTTGCATGGACTTTCCCTAAAGTTTTCTATACTTCATCTCAAGTTTTCGAGCACGAGAAAGAGGCAATCTTTGCTAAAAGCTGGATCTGCGTTGCACATGGTAGTGAGTTGGCTCAGCCAAATGACTATATTACCCGTAAAGTGATTGGTGAAAATATTGTCATCATTCGTGGTAAAGATAGTGTTCTACGCGCATTTTATAATGTGTGTCCGCACCGTGGTCATGAACTTTTAAGCGGTAGTGGTAAAGCAAAAAATGTAATTACCTGCCCATATCATGCATGGACGTTTAAGCTAGACGGTAGCTTAGCTTTGGCACGTAACTGTGACCATGTTGAATCTTTCGATAAAGAAAACTCAAGCATGGTGCCTTTAAAAGTCGAAGAATATGCAGGTTTCGTATTTATTAATATGGATGAAAATGCGACTTGTGTAGAAGACCAGCTCCCGGGCTTTGCTGAGCGTTTAAATCAAGCATGTGGTGTGATTAAAGATTTAAAATTGGCAGCACGCTTTGTGACAGAAACACCAGCAAACTGGAAAGTGATTGTTGATAACTACATGGAATGCTACCACTGTGGACCTGCACATCCAGGCTTTGCTGACTCTGTACAAGTCGATAAATACTGGCACACAACGCATCAAAACTGGACATTGCAATATGGTTTTGCGCGTTCATCTGAGAAGTCATTCAAACTTGATCCATCAGTAACAGATCCTGAATTTCATGGTTTCTGGACTTGGCCTTGTACCATGTTCAACGTACCACCAGGCAGCAACTTCATGACAGTTATTTATGAATTCCCTGTTGATGCGGAAACAACTTTGCAGCATTACGATATTTACTTTACGAACGAAGAACTGACTCAAGATCAAAAAGATTTGATTGAATGGTATCGCAATGTATTCCGCCCGGAAGATTTGAACTTGGTAGAGAGCGTACAACGTGGATTGAAATCACGTGGTTATCGTGGTCAAGGCCGTATCATGACTGACAAGCAACGTTCTGGTATCAGTGAGCATGGTATTGCTTACTTCCAACATCTTGTGGCGCAGTACCATCAATAAAAACAAAGGGATTTATTCAGGTGTAAACATGACTTACACCTGATTCTTCAGTTAGGAAGACGATATGTCGAGTTTACAAAGTATTGAACTATTTCAGCAACAAGCCTATATTAATGGGCAATGGCTAGCTGCACAGTCAAATGCCACGGTTCCAGTGAGTAACCCAGCTACAGGCGAAGAAATTGGCACAATTCCTAATATGGGAGCAGCGGAGGCAACCCAAGCAGTTGAAGCTGCCTATACGGCTTTACAAAGTTGGAAAGCTTTAACGGCCCAAAACCGTGCTGATATCTTATTGGCTTGGCATAAACTGGTTCTCGATCATACCGATGAACTTGCTTTAATCATGACCATTGAGCAAGGCAAGCCTTTAGCAGAAGCAAAAGGTGAGGTTCGCTATGCTGCATCATTTATTCAATGGTTTGCCGAAGAAGGCAAGCGTATTTATGGTGATGTGATTCCAACGGTAAATAACCAGCAGCGCTTTATTATCAGTAAAGAACCTGTAGGTGTGGTGGCTGCGATTACGCCGTGGAATTTCCCAATTGCCATGATTACCCGTAAAGCAGCGCCAGCTTTAGCAGCGGGTTGTACTGTCGTGATTAAGCCAGCCAATGAAACACCTTACTGTGCATTAGCGATTGCAAAGCTTGCAGAAAAGGCAGGTATACCAGCTGGTGTGATTAATATTGTTACTGGTAAATCTCAAGAAATTGGCTCGGTATTTACTTCACATGAAAAAGTGAAGAAGTTGACTTTCACTGGTTCAACACCAGTGGGCCGTTTACTGATGCAGCAGTGTTCAAGCACCATTAAAAAATTGGCGCTTGAGTTGGGCGGAAATGCTCCTCTGATTGTGTTTGATGATGCCGATTTAGATAAAGCTGTACAAGGCGCGATTTTTGCCAAGTTCCGTAATGCAGGCCAGACCTGTGTTTGTGCTAACCGCATTTATGTACATGACAATATTTATCAAGCTTTTGCCGAGAAGTTTGTACAAGAAGTACAAAAGTTTAAAGTCGGTAATGGTTTGGAAGATGGCGTACAAATTGGTCCATTAATTAATGAAAAAGCAGTTTTGAAAGCACAGCAGTTAATTGATGATGCAGTGAGCAAAGGCGCTAAGATTGCCTGTGGTGGTAAGCAGCATGCTTTAGGACAAACCTTTTATGAACCATCAGTTTTAACTAACGTTGACCGTACAATGGAAATTGTCCAAGAAGAAATTTTTGGTCCAGTTGCGCCGCTCATTCGCTTTACAGATGAAACAGATGTGGTTGCTCAAGCAAATGACACTATCTTCGGTTTGGCTGCGTATGTTTATAGCGAAAATATTTCACGTTTATGGCGAGTGTCAGAACAGCTTGAATATGGAATGGTCGGTATGAATGCCACTGCAATTTCAAATGAAGTTGTACCATTTGGCGGTGTGAAACAATCAGGTGTTGGGCGTGAAGGCTCAAAATATGGTCTTGAAGAATTCATGACCATTAAATACATGTGTTTAGGGCTTTAAGGATAAGCCCTAACAACAAAAATATGCGGTAAAAGAAGGATTCTAATATGGCGAGTCATTATGAAATGTTCCCAGCGGTTGTTACTCGTGTGGAACAGCTAACCCCTTTAATCAAACGGTTTACGTTCAAACGTCAAGATGGGCAGAACTTTCCTCGATTTAGTGGGGGAAGCCATATTATTGTCAAAATGAATGAACAACTTTCCAATGCCTACTCATTGATGAGCTGTACGCAAGATTTATCAACTTACCAAGTCTGCGTTCGTAAGGATGTGGAAGGTAAGGGCGGATCAGTTTTCATGCATGATCAGTGCAATGAAGGCTGTGAAATCCAGATTTCAGAACCAAAAAATTTATTTCCATTAGCTGAAACAGGCAATAAACATATCTTGATAGCTGGTGGTATTGGTATTACACCATTCTTACCTCAAATGGATGAGCTGGCAGCACGTGGAGCAGAGTATGAGCTGCACTATGCTTACCGTTCACCTGAACATGCAGCTTTACTTGATGAGCTAACACAGAAACATGCAGGGCATGTATTTAGTTATGTTGACTCAGAAGGCAGCATGCTTAATTTAGACGAATTAATTTCATCGCAACCAAAAGGCACACATGTATATGTATGTGGACCTAAACCTATGATTGATGCGGTGATTGATTGTTGTAACAAGCACCGTTACCGCGATGAATACATTCATTGGGAACAATTTGCCTCAACAGTTCCTGAAGATGGTGAAGCATTTACGGTGGTACTTGCCAAATCTAATCAGGAAATTGAAGTACAAAGTAACCAGACTATTTTACAAGCCATCGAGACATTAAATATTGATGTGGAATGTCTATGCCGAGAAGGGGTTTGTGGTACATGTGAAACCGCTATCTTAGAAGGTGAAGCAGAACACTTCGATCAATACTTAAGTGATGCCGAAAAAGCTTCACAAAAGAGCATGATGATTTGTGTATCACGAGCAAAAGGTAAAAAATTGGTATTAGATCTTTAATATATTTCTGTGGCCGATCAATTGCTTAAAGTAAGAATTTGCTAAAAAATGAACAAATAATGGTGATCTGAATCATATTTGTTCATTTGGTGGGCATAAAGAGTTTTGAAGTATTGACCTGCTATACAGAACTATAGATAATGCGCACACAGTTTACGGCTATGTAGCTCAGTTGGTTAGAGCACCGCACTCATAATGCGGGGGTCACAAGTTCAAGTCTCGTCATAGCCACCATTTTAAAAACCACGCTCCTGCGTGGTTTCTTTTTATCTATTTTTTACTCACTAAAATGTTTTTCAATTATATCGAGTGTTTTTGAGCTTTGATAAAAAGGAGCTAAGAGCGCTTGAAGTAATGGTTCCAAAATACCGTGTTCATTAAAGGCATCCATAACTTTTGGATAAAAACGTAAAGCTTCAGTTTGTAAGTCAGTTTCGGATAAACCAATTGCACTTAATACTTCAAATAAACTTTGGTCTTTATAAAAATCATAAAAAACTTCGACACCATACAAAATAAGACCTTGCATAAATTGTGACTGTCGTAATTCTTTCCAGTATTCATAAATTAAAACAAAGAACTCCTCAACATCGAGAGGAGTGAGCTGTTTCATAAACTCATAGATTTTTTTATGTCTAATATCTTCCCAGATATGACGTACTAAGCTTTCTAAATCTTCAGCCGATAAAAGGCTTAATTCTGTCAGTTGTTCATGAATAAAGCTGGCAATCCACGTTTCAAGCTTATGCTCAAGACGTTGTTGCTGTAAAAAAGAGAATTTTTTGAGTTTATGTTGCCATTCAAAATGGTAGTCATCCACTCTAGATGCCGTTAGAAATTTTGGTAATTTTTGTTCTAAGGTTGAAGTAGCAATATATTGGCAAAGCTGTTGGACAGATGGGCTAGTTCTTAAAAACTGATTGAAATAATGTGGAATATGCTCCATTTCCAAAAACTTGGAAAGCCACATTTCAAACTGGTGATCGGATACCAAGTCTTGTAGCTGAACTGGAGATTTCATGGCAGATAAATAAATACGCTGTGCAATTTCCCCAATAAACTCAAGCAAGCCTGCACCGAGCTGCATTTCAAAAGCATAGCGTTTCACAACGGCTTGTAATTGCTCTAAATCCACAACTTCATAAAGTTTAATTTCGTCGGCATGTTGCATAAAAAGCTGAATAAATTGCCGGAAATAAATAGGTGAGTTTTCTATAGATAATTGTTTTTTGAAAAATTCCACCTGCTCAAGCAAAAGTGCTTGAGCAAGTGCTGTAGTTTTTGATGAGTTTTTCTGCTCAGTCATTCGCTGTCCAACCGTTGACAATCGGATAACGTCGTTCGCGACTAAATGCACGAGAAGTAATTCTCGGGCCAATCGCACCTTGACGACGTTTATATTCATTACGATCAACTAAACGGATGACTTTTTCAACAACTTCTTTATCAAAACCTTTGGCAATAATGTCTGCCTGACCTAAATCTTCCTCAATGTATGCATAAAGGATAGCATCCAATACATCATACGCTGGTAAAGAGTCTTGGTCTTTTTGATCTGGACGCAGTTCTGCTGAAGGTGGGCGAGTAATTACACGCTCAGGAATAACCGGAGTTTCACTTAAGCTATTACGGTATTTTGCTAATTCAAACACGATTGTTTTATAAACATCTTTGAGAACAGCAAAGCCACCCACCATGTCACCGTAAAGTGTGCAATAGCCAACTGAAAGTTCAGATTTATTACCTGTAGAAAGGACTAAATTACCAAACTTGTTAGATAAGCCCATAAGCAATGTGCCACGAGCACGCGCTTGTAAATTTTCTTCAGTCGCATCGGCTGGTGAATTACCAAAGAACGGATACAAAGTTTGCATGAAGCTATTTACGATTGAATGAATTTCGGCAATACCGAAAGTCACGCCCATACGGCGAGCTTGTTCCGCTGCATCTTCTACACTAATTTGAGAAGTGTAAGTATATGGCATCATCACAGCTTGAACTCTCTCTGCACCGATTGCATCAACTGCGATAGCAAGCGTAAGGGCAGAGTCAATACCACCAGAAAGACCTAAAATTACTCCAGGAAAACCTGAGCGTTCTACATAGTCACGTGTTGCCATGACTAGACCTTGATAGATCTCTGCAAAAGTTTCTAGTGCAGGAGCAGACTCGACAACTTTATATAATTTTGTATCGCGGTCAAATTCAGCAATATAGAGATCTTCTTTAAAGCTAGGTGCTTGTAAAGCAATTTCACCATTTTGATTGCTGACAAAACTTGTACCATCAAAAATTAAATCATCTTGTCCACCAACTTGGTTAACATAAACAATATTTAAATGAAGCTGCTTTGCAAGCTCACTTAATGTCTGTTTACGATGCTGTGGTTTACCCACTTCATATGGCGATGAATTAAGCACAAGTACAGTATCAACATTTAATTGGCTTAATTGTTTTACTGTATTGATTGACCAGATATCTTCACAAATGAGTACACCAAACTTATGGCCTAAGTACTCAAACACCAAGTGCTGATGGCCTTTTTGGAAATAACGTTTTTCATCAAAAACGCCATAGTTTGGCAAGTTATGTTTATTAAAGACACCTAACACCTGACCGTCTTTCATGACAGCAGCTGAATTATAACGTTGGCCATCTTCTGTCTGGTTTACGAAGCCGAAAACCATCACAATATCTTTAACTTCACTAAGTTGAGCAAAAGCCTTTTGCATCCGCTTATTTAAATTTGGACGTAACAATAAGTCTTCAGCTGGATAACCAATCACAGAAAGCTCAGGAAAAATAATCAGGTCAGCGTCTTGTTTTTTCGCCTGATTTGCTTGCTCAATCATCTTTTGGGTGTTTGAGTCAATATTGCCAATATGCGGAGAAAACTGAGCAAGGGCAACTTTAAAACTTTTCATTCAAACCTAATCCTAGATCATAACGAATATAAATACACATAGTGTTGATTTTTATGGATATAATTTTTCAACGATGTGTATAGCACGATAATAAACACGTAAAATAGTAAACAAAAATGTCAAGATCAATAATATATACCAATCACATATTTTCTGCGTAAAAATAACGAGATTTTCTGTATACAATAGAAACAAGCTTCATTATTTTTATTGTTTGTATACTGCCTTATCGCTCAAAAATTTGAAATAAGTTTTTATACTTATTTTCAATAATTTGACATTAATAAATTCAGATCTCAATTTTATTTTTATGTTTTTTGTTTATCAAATTTCTATTGATAAGTTAGCAAAAAAGTTACGTTGAAAACAAACTGGATTATTTGGTTACAAATCAAGTTGAGGTAAACAAATGATATTTGGCAGTTTACCTGAACAGATATCTCTAGCAATTTCTCCTTGCTGCTCAATATTGTAAGAACTAAATGCTTTCTGAGGATGATAAGTATATTTATAAGGATTGTAATATTTAAAGCTCAGATAGTAGGCGGATTGTAGTAACGCACCTTTTAGTAATACATGAATACCTCGTTGGTATTGCATAACATGAGCTAGCTCATGAATAAAAATCCCTTGTATGAATTTAGACTCTAGCGCGTAATTACTGCTGTAGTCAGAAAGATTGACGTATATATTCCCATTTGGAGCCATTAAAATTCCATGCGCTTGCCACGGTAAGTAACGAGTAGCAATAATTTTAGGACGTTCACAATCTAGCAAACTCCCAAACACCCTTTGTGCTAAAGCTTTTTCTTCAGGTGTAAGAAATCGAATCGGATAGCTTTTTAAGTGACGAAATATAAAAAGGGTGAAAATAATAAATTGTCGATATATGACAAGTTTAAAAGCGTTGAGAGTGAACATAGTTTTGCTAGTAAATAAGTTCATCTATTGGTTTGTAGCATAACATACATCAACTATGTTGAAAGACAGACTCAAATAACTGTCATTTATTTCTCATGCGGCAGTTGGCCTGTTTTACTTGGCAAATCTTCCATTTTTAATATCATCATAGGCTTGTAAAATTTCATCATAAGTATTCATTACAAATGGACCATGACCATTAATCGGTTCTGTGATGGGTTGTCCAGTCAAAATAAGTAATTTGCAGCTTTGCAGGGCAGTAATAGAGAAATGCTCTCCTTGGTTTGACATGACTGCTAGGCCTTGTTCCTCTAAAACGTCTTCATCTTTTTGAAATTGTGCCCGACCTGAACGTAAATAAACTAAAGCTGTTTCACCAGATTGAGCAGGGAAGGCAGTTTGTTGACCTGCCTGAAGCTCTACATCTAATACGGTAATAGGAGTGTGAGTGAGTGCAGGGCCTATAACATGCTTAAACTGCCCTGCAATAATACGTACAAATCCAGCTTCATTTTCCAGTTTCACTATCGGTATTTCAGCTTTCTTTAAACTTTGATAGCGCGGAGAATTCATTTTATTTGCTGCTGGTAAATTGACCCAAAGTTGAATCATTTCAAAGGGACCACCAGATCGAGAATACTCTTCACTAAACAATTCCCGATGAATCACACCAGAGGCTGCGGTCATCCATTGCACATCACCAGCACTTATAAATCCACCTCCACCAGAAGAATCTTTGTGTTCCAGTTCACCTGCATAAACAAGTGTTACCGTTTCGAATCCACGATGGGGATGATCATTAACTCCTCTACGTTTCATAGAAGGTGCAATTTTTCCGGGACCTAAATGGTCGAGTAGTAAGAAGGGTGAGAGGGTATTGCCTAACTCATGGTAGGAAAAAACAGAAAGAACTGGATAAAAATCACCGACCGCAAAGCGAGTATCGTTACGATGAATAAAAGCCAGACTTTTCATGCTTTATCCTTTCTGTTGATTGAATTTATAAAAAAGATGAGATGTTTTTATAAGAATGTATTAAGACTGGTATAAAAGTCTTTTGCTCTGAATAATAAATTATGAATAGGTTGAGTCAGTAAAATGTATAAGAGAATGAGATGAGAGTCCTAGATAATAAAAAACCCCAGTTAAAACTGAGGTTTTACAACAACTAAAATCACAACAGCAAATAAAATTAAGGTTGGCATTTCATTGAAGAAACGCCAGAACTTATGTGATTTGTAGTGAGCATTTCCAATAAGCTTTTTGCGATAGTAACCACAAACTAAATGGTAGATCACTAATAAAGCCACTAATCCAACTTTTAGATAAAACCAAGTGGCTTCATGGTAATGTCGAGTTGCATCGCCCCACTCTACAAGAAAGTGTGCGGTAATTAATGTGGCAATCATAGACGGCCACATAATACCTCGATACAACTTACGTTCCATCACTTCAAAGCGTTGATGACTTGCCGCATCATCACTCATTGCATGGTAAACATAAAGACGTGGTAAGTAGAACAAAGCAGCGAACCAACAAACCACAGCAATAATATGTAATGCTTTTACCCACAAAAAAGCATCAGAAGGTGCATCCATTATTAATCCTAGGTGGGATTATGCATCCCACTTCTTGAAAATTAGGCAAGCGTTTACACCGCCAAAGCCAAAACTGTTACTCATTACAGTATTCAATTTTGCATCACGTTTTTCAAGCACAATATCAAAGCCTTCAGTACCTTCATCAAGCTCAGTCACGTTAATGTTTGGAGCAATAAAGTCATTTTGAAGCATTAATACAGAGTAAATTGCCTCATGAACACCAGCAGCACCCAAGCTGTGACCAGTCATAGATTTAGTTGAACTAAGAGGTGGAACTTTACCTTCACCGAAAGCACGTTCCATTGCTTTAAGCTCAGTCACGTCACCTGCTGGTGTAGAAGTACCATGTGTATTTACATAGTCAATTTTATCTACGCCGTGTTGTTTCGCTTCTTCAAGAGCCATCAAGATACAGCGAGTTGCACCTTCACCACTTGGAGCGACCATGTCAGCACCGTCACTGTTTGCAGCATAAGCAACAACTTCAGCAAGAATATTTGCACCACGTGCTTGAGCATGTTCAAGAGATTCAAGAACAACGAAACCGCCACCGCCAGCAATAACGAAACCGTCACGGTCTTTAGAATATGGACGAGACGCTGTTTCAGGTGTGTCGTTGTATTTAGAACACAAAGCCCCCATTGCATCAAACAATAGGCTTTGAGACCAGTGATCTTCTTCACCACCACCAGCAAGCATAAGATCTTGTTTGCCTAGAGCGATAAGGTTATATGCATAACCAATTGCGTCTGCAGAAGTTGCACAAGCACTTGCAATTGAGTGAGCAATACCTTGAAGTTTAAATGCTACACCCACGTTTGCAGTGATTGTATTTGTCATGTTACGTGGAACAAAGAAAGGTCCAACTTTACGAGCACCTTTAGTTTCTAAAAGCTCAGTCATTTCTACAACAGAAGCAGTTGAACCACCGCCTGAACCACCGGCAATACCATAACGTGGATTATCTGCTAAATCTTCTGCTTTTAAGCCAGCATGTTCAACGGCTGCAACAGCAGAGTTATAAGCGTACATTGCACATACGCCCATGAACCGTTTTAATTTACGATCAATATTGTCAAAATCTTGTTCTGCCGCAGCGCTGACATGACTTTTAAAATTGAGTTCAGCATAAGTTGGGTTAAAACGTGTCCCGGAGATTCCATTTTTAAGTGAATGAGTAACTTCTTCTAAAGAGTTACCGATACATGAGTTAATACCCATACCAGTGATTACAACACGTTTCATCTACAGGTCCCTTTATGGTGATATTTAAAGTCTATGATCATGAGCAGCTATTAAATGATAGGAGAATATAGCTGTAAGAACAGTAGACCCATGTTTTCGTTGCTACCATGATAGCAGAAAGGTTTTTTATTTCTTATGGCAAATCTTTATGTCAATTTTGCATTTAAAAAAAATAACCAAATACACAGTATGTTGCATTTAGGGTTAACTAAAATACACACATTCAAGTTGAGATAAATCCACATTCCACCTAGTATTTATCTCTAATTAGATAAATTAAAAAATCGAGGTACTGGATGACAAAATTTAATAATAATCAATCTGACAATTTGTTTTCTCAGGTCTTCGGAGTGGCTAAAAAGCTCAGTTCTACTGGTTTAAACATCTTGCAGCAAAGTCAAATTGGTGAGGTAAGTAAATTGGTTGAGCCACTTTCAAATGGCAAAACAGTAGAAGGTAGTGCCAGAAATAAAAGTCCGTTTGAAGTGGAGCAGTATGAAAGCCCACAACAAATGTTACGTGAACATTTACCTAAAGTTACTCGTCAGGTATTTGGACGCCATTTTAGAAAGGTCAATGGTATCGCTACATTTATTTCACCTGACTGGAATGAAAAAATATCAAGCTATTTATTTGATTGGTTGAATGACTTTAGTTCGAAAAGTACGTTAACTGAAAAAATTTTAGAAGAAGCGGGGGCTAAAGACTTATTTGAGCTTACAAAAGATACCTCACGCTCCCAACGTTTAAGTCAGGCACTTATTGAACAAAATAAATTGATTGCCAGTATTCAAGGTGCAATTACGGGCGTATCTGGAATGGTTGGAGCAGCCGTAGATATTCCAGTTTCATTAGTCCTAGTTTTGAGAACAATTTACCAAACAGGTAGATCACACGGCTTTGATTTAACCGAAGCAACTGACCAAGACGTTGTTGAATTTATTTTTAAAGAAGTTGATATCAGCTTAATTGCGGAAAAGCAGACTTTACTCTTGGCACTGAAAGCCTTACGAAATATGTTGGAGACTCAAGACATTCAACAGTTCCAGCAAGTACTTGGCTCTTCAAATGATATTGAAACCTTAAAAAGCTGGTTAGTTGATGAAAATGGTGAGTTTAAATGGAACTGGTTAAATAAAGTTCCGCAACTTGCTGTGGTAGGCAAGTTTACTCCAGTAGCTGGTGCAGTGCTTAGTGCTGTTTATAGTTGGAAGTTACAAGAAGATGTAGGCCATAAGGCACAAGCTATTTTCGGTGCAGCAAGACATTATTTAAATGAACATCCAAATGAGCATTTATCACCATTACAGGCATACTACGCGGCGGTAACTCTAATTCAAAAAGCGAGCCCACGTCTTTTAAATGTGGGTGAAAATGGTAGTGTCCATGTTGCGCAGCATCATAAAATTGAAAATCATGATGTAATTTCAAAAGTATCTGTTGTGGTCAAATCAAATACTTCTGAAAAAAGCGAAGAAAAAGTTCAAGAAAATGTTCACCAAGGAATTGAGCATCTTGCAGAGAAACATGTAGTTGAACATGAACATAGTGAACAAAAGCCAGCATTAGAGCCTGAAAGTGAAGAAAATGATGACGTTATAGAGGGGCAAAAGTACTCTTAACAATACAATTACAAAGGTAGGGTTTGAAAACTAAATTTCACCCCTATTTAAATTTGTAAATAATCCTGTCAATCATTGATATGGTCAACATTTGGCAACTGCTGCCATGTTGACCATTTTTGCATCTTGGCTTACAATTATGTGCCCTTAAAAAGAGGTGTTTTCTTTTTAAGGTTTTTTAATAACGGGAGAATTGCCATATGGCAACAACGAATCAGTTGATCCGTAAGGGTCGTACGACTTTGGTTGAAAAATCCAAAGTTCCTGCGTTGAAGGCTTGTCCACAACGTCGTGGTGTTTGTACACGTGTTTATACAACTACACCTAAAAAACCTAACTCAGCTATGCGTAAGGTTTGCCGTGTTCGCTTAACTTCAGGTTTTGAAGTATCTAGCTACATCGGTGGTGAAGGCCATAACTTACAAGAGCACAGTGTTGTTCTTATCCGTGGTGGTCGTGTTAAAGACTTACCAGGTGTACGTTACCATACCGTTCGTGGTTCTTTAGACTGTGCTGGTGTTAAAGATCGTAACCAATCACGTTCTAAATACGGTGCTAAACGTCCTAAGAAGTAATTCTGGGAAACTAGTCCAAAAGCCCTTTAGCGTTTCGCTTGTTTGAATTCTTCATAGATTTGTAATTCAAGCGACGTATAGTAAGGCCAGCGTCGTGTACATGACACTTGTACAAACTGCTGGATCATCCTGAAGTGTCATATTATTAGGTGTATTAAAATGCCAAGACGTCGCGTAGTCGCTGCTCGTGAGATCCTTCCAGATCCTAAATTTAGCAGCCAAACAATCGCTAAATTCATGAACCACGTAATGCAAGATGGTAAAAAATCTATTGCTGAAAGTATCGTTTACGGTGCTTTAGAACGCGTTCAAGAAAAAAACAAAGTAGACCCAGTTGAATTTTTCGAGACTACTCTTGAAAAAGTTCGTCCTATGGTCGAAGTAAAAGCACGCCGTGTTGGTGGTGCTACTTATCAAGTACCTATGGAAGTACGCCCATCCCGTCGTACTGCCTTAGCAATGCGTTGGTTAGTAGATGCTGCTGCTAAGCGTTCTGAAAAAACTATGGCTTTACGTCTTGCTGGCGAGTTGCTTGATGCAGCTGAAGGCAAAGGTGCTGCGATCAAAAAACGTGAAGACGTGCACCGTATGGCAGAAGCTAACAAAGCCTTCTCTCACTACCGTTTCTAAGCGGATAAAACAGTCCCTAATCAGGAGAATACTCATGCATACAGTAGCTAGATTCAACATTGCTCTCTACCAAAGTGGGGGCTTTGCGGGTATTTAAGTTGCCCCGCTTGAGTATTCGTGCGCATCAATTTAATTGGTGCGCCCTGTTTTAAAGATAACATTTAGGAATGTAGACATCATGGCTCGCCAAACCCCAATTACTCGTTACCGTAACATCGGTATCTCTGCGCACATCGACGCAGGTAAAACAACTACAACTGAACGTATTTTGTTCTACACAGGTGTATCTCACAAAATTGGTGAAGTACACGACGGTGCAGCAACAATGGACTGGATGGAACAAGAGCAAGAGCGTGGTATTACAATTACCTCTGCTGCAACAACTTGTTTCTGGTCTGGTATGGGTAACCAATTCCCACAACACCGTATCAACGTAATTGATACACCGGGACACGTTGACTTCACAATCGAAGTTGAGCGTTCTATGCGTGTTCTTGACGGTGCTTGCATGGTTTACTGTGCAGTTGGTGGTGTACAGCCTCAGTCTGAAACTGTATGGCGTCAGGCTAACAAATATAAAGTGCCTCGTTTAGCATTCGTGAACAAGATGGACCGTACTGGTGCAAACTTCTTCCGTGTTGTTGAACAAATGAAAACACGTCTTGGTGCGAATCCTGTGCCAATCGTTGTGCCAATCGGTGCTGAAGACACATTCACTGGTGTAGTTGACCTTATCGAAATGAAGGCAATTATCTGGGATGAAGCTTCTCAAGGTATGAAGTTTGAATACGGCGAGATTCCAGCTGACCTAGTTGATACTGCTCAAGAATGGCGTACAAACATGGTTGAAGCTGCTGCTGAAGCTTCTGAAGAGTTAATGGACAAATACCTTGAAGAGGGTGATCTTTCTAAAGAAGACATCATCGCAGGTTTACGTGCTCGTACATTAGCTTCTGAAATCCAAGTAATGCTTTGTGGTTCTGCATTCAAGAACAAAGGTGTTCAACGTATGTTGGACGCTGTAATTGAATTCTTACCATCACCTACAGAAGTTAAAGCGATCGAAGGTATCCTTGACGATAAAGACGAAACTAAAGCGTCTCGTGAAGCATCTGACGAAGCTCCGTTCTCTGCGCTTGCGTTCAAAATCATGAACGACAAATTCGTAGGTAACTTAACATTCGTACGTGTTTACTCTGGTGTTCTTAAACAAGGTGATGCTGTTTATAACCCAGTTAAATCTAAGCGTGAACGTATCGGTCGTATCGTGCAAATGCACGCAAACGAACGTCAAGATATTGATGAAATCCGTGCAGGTGATATCGCAGCGTGTGTAGGTCTTAAAGACGTTACTACTGGTGATACATTATGTGATGAGAAAAACATCATTACACTTGAACGTATGGAATTCCCAGATCCAGTAATTCAGTTAGCGGTTGAACCAAAAACTAAAGCTGACCAAGAAAAAATGTCTATCGCTTTAGGCCGTTTGGCTAAAGAAGACCCTTCATTCCGTGTTCACACTGATGAAGAATCTGGTCAGACAATTATTGCTGGTATGGGTGAGCTTCACCTTGACATCATCGTTGACCGTATGAAGCGTGAATTCGGTGTTGAAGCGAATATCGGTAAACCAATGGTTGCTTATCGTGAAACGATTAAGAAAACTGTTGAGCAAGAAGGTAAATTCGTACGTCAAACAGGTGGTAAAGGTAAATTCGGTCACGTATATGTTCGTTTAGAACCGCTTGACGTTGAAGCTGCTGGTAAAGAATACGAATTCGCTGAAGAAGTTGTGGGTGGTGTAGTACCTAAAGAATTCTTCGGTGCAGTTGACAAAGGTATTCAAGAACGTATGAAGAATGGTGTCTTGGCTGGTTACCCAGTTGTAGGCGTTAAAGCTGTTCTTTTTGACGGTTCTTACCACGATGTCGACTCTGACGAATTGTCGTTCAAAATGGCTGGTTCTTACGCATTCCGTGATGGTTTCATGAAAGCAGATCCTGTTCTTCTTGAACCTATCATGAAAGTTGAAGTTGAGACTCCAGAAGACTACATGGGCGATATCATGGGTGACTTAAACCGTCGTCGTGGTATGGTTCAAGGTATGGACGATCTTCCTGGTGGAACAAAAGCAATTAAAGCAGAAGTTCCACTTGCTGAGATGTTTGGTTACGCGACTCAAATGCGTTCTATGTCTCAAGGTCGTGCGACATACTCAATGGAATTTGCTAAATATGCTGAAACTCCACGTAACGTGGCTGAAGGCATCATCGCTAAATTCCAAGCTGGCGGTAAAAAAGGTGACGACGAGTAATCTTTCGATTACTATAAGCCCTAACTAATTCTTAGTTAAAAACCAAGTGCTCATGGAGCGACCCTCCATGAGTAGTTAATAAAGGAAGATCATCATGGCTAAAGCCAAGTTTGAACGTAATAAACCACACGTAAACGTGGGTACAATCGGTCACGTTGACCATGGTAAAACAACTTTAACTGCTGCGATTGCAACAATTTGTGCAAAAACTTACGGCGGTGAAGCGAAAGATTACTCACAAATCGACTCAGCACCTGAAGAAAAAGCACGTGGTATTACAATTAATACATCACACGTAGAATACGATTCTCCAACTCGTCACTACGCACACGTTGACTGCCCAGGCCACGCCGACTACGTTAAAAACATGATCACTGGTGCTGCTCAGATGGACGGCGCGATCCTTGTATGTGCTGCAACTGACGGTCCAATGCCACAAACTCGTGAGCACATCCTTCTTTCTCGTCAGGTAGGTGTACCTTACATCATCGTATTCTTAAACAAATGCGACCTTGTTGATGACGAAGAATTACTTGAATTAGTAGAAATGGAAGTACGTGAACTTCTTTCTACTTATGACTTCCCAGGTGATGACACTCCAGTAATCCGTGGTTCAGCTCTTGCAGCGCTTAACGGTGAAGCTGGTCCTTACGGTGAAGAATCAGTTCTTGCTCTTGTAGCAGCACTTGACTCTTACATCCCAGAGCCAGAGCGTGCAATCGACAAAGCATTCTTGATGCCAATCGAAGACGTATTCTCAATTTCTGGTCGTGGTACAGTAGTAACAGGCCGTGTTGAAGCTGGTATCATCAAAGTTGGTGAAGAAGTAGAGATCGTTGGTATTAAAGATACAGTTAAAACAACTGTAACTGGCGTAGAAATGTTCCGTAAACTTCTTGACGAAGGCCGTGCAGGTGAGAACTGTGGTATCTTACTTCGTGGTACTAAGCGTGAAGAAGTACAACGTGGTCAAGTACTTGCTAAACCAGGTACAATCAAGCCGCACACTAAATTCGACGCAGAAGTATACGTACTTTCTAAAGAAGAAGGTGGTCGTCACACTCCATTCTTAAATGGTTACCGTCCACAGTTCTACTTCCGTACAACTGACGTAACTGGTGCGATCCAGTTGAAAGAAGGCGTTGAAATGGTAATGCCAGGTGACAACGTTGAAATGTCAGTAGAATTAATCCACCCAATCGCAATGGACCCAGGTCTACGTTTTGCGATCCGTGAAGGTGGTCGTACTGTAGGTGCTGGTGTTGTTGCTAAAGTAACTGCATAA
>NZ_JAKTIM010000014.1:0-157012 GCF_027855455.1 Acinetobacter sp. AOR01_HL
GAGCCTGTAAATTATTTTGTGTAAGTTCCATTTTTTATAAATGATCTTTTAATCGATCATCGAACTGAATCGTAAACCAATTCATTGCTAAACGCCAATTTTGAATTGGCATCGTCCATTTCTTCGCAGCATTTGATGTTGCTAAGTAAATGACCTTCTTTACTGAGTCATCAGATGAAAAGATTTTCCTTTTCTTCGTTGAATGGCGTATTACGCTATTCAACGACTCAATCGCATTTGTTGTATAAATTGCATGACGTATTTCGGCTGGATAGCTAAAGATCGTTCGGATATTTTCCCAATTGGCCCGCCAGGATTCTCCAATTTTGGGATACTGGTGATTCCATTGATCACAGAAGATGTCTAGGGATTTTAAAGCATTTTCCTCTGTACTTGCCTGATAAATCGCTTTCAGACCCGACGTAACAGCTTTGTAGTCTTTCCAGCTTACAAATCTCAGGCTATTGCGTACAACATGCACGATACACAGTTGAATATCAGTATGAGGGTAAACAGAGGCTATCGCGTCAGGGAAGCCTTTTAATCCATCTACACAGGCAACAAGAATGTCCTGTACTCCTCGATTTTTTAGCTCTGTCATGACTGACAGCCAGAATTTGGCACCTTCTGTCTGAGCAATCCACATACCCAGTAATTCTTTTTGCCCATCCATATTGATGCCTAAAGCAAGGTATACGGACTTGTTAATCACATTGGAGTGCTGACGGACTTTGACAACAATACAGTCAAGATAGACAACAGGATAAAGGCTATCTAAGGCTCTATTTTGCCACTCAGTCACTTGCTCAATCACAGCATCGGTAACTTTGCTGATGAGAGATGCTGACACATCGGCATCGTACATTTCTTTGAAGAAGGCTACAATTTCCCTATTAGTCATTCCTTTTGCATACAGTGAGAGGATTTGGTCATCCATACTGGTGATGCGTGTTTGGTGCTTTTTGATAATTTGTGGCTCAAATGAACCTTCTCGATCACGGGGAATATCTAAAGCCAGTTGTCCATCTTGAGTTGTAATGGTTTTAGAACTAAACCCATTACGGCTATTTGAGCCTTTCTTGGGCTGATGCTTTTCATAACCGAGATGGTCTGAAAGTTCAGTATTGAGTGCAGTTTCAATCATGAATTTTTTAAAGACTGCTGTCATTTGGTTTAAGTCTTCTGGTGTTTTTAGACCTTTAGCCAATTCGGCAGCCATACTTTTGATTGTTGCTTCATCCATGTGAAGTACCTTTTGTAATTATCCTCTGAAGGATAAATGAAAATTAAGTACTTACACAAAATTTAGAACAGTCCCCTAGCGATACCCATAACAGTGCTAAACTGTTTTTTCTCAATGATTGTGTAGATATCGTTTAGATTACCAATCACTGTAGACAGATGTGCAATTTGCAGTAGAATTTCTACAGTAACTGCATGAGAGGGGACATCATATTGAGCTACAAGCTGCTCAATGAATTGCTCATCTTCTTCTTGTCGACGAAGAATACTTGTACCAATATCTTTAAGCCTTAACGAGCTATTGTGAGCCTGACTCTTCTTTTTTTTCTTTGAAGCACCATTTGTTCCTTCATTTTTTTGACTAGAGCCTTTAGAAATATTATCTGTTTGATCACTCTCCTGACTAGGTTTTTCGTCAACGTTGACAGCTACCTTACTCTCATTACTAGGTTCTTCTGCTCCTTCATCTTTTTGACTAGATTCTTCAGCAGTACCATCAGTTACTTTGTCCTCTGTACAAGGTTCCTCGGTCGCATCATTAGCTATTTCTTCTCCTTGATGGTATTCTCGAAAAGAATTTTTGAATTAAGGTGATTCTCTCATCTGGTCGTTCAGCTTACTTTGCTTTAGATTGAGTCCGTTTGCATGGTCGAATACTTTGAATGTATTGACCGTCTCCCGTGTCCTGAAAGAAACCATGTTTAGATTGGACTTCCAGACATTGACCCTTTTTAAATGGTTTAATCTGTTTAGCCACTCTTTCAGGAAGAGCATACATATTGAGGATGACTTCTCCCTTAGTCGTGTTGAATATCACAGCTTCTTCACCGAAACCGATATTTTGCTTTAAAGTGATTTTTTCAGTTTTCGCCGTTGCAACAGAGCACATCAATAAACTAAATAAGCCACAAGTGAGTAGCCGAACCATTTTGAAGGTCTTCATGAGTGTTCTTCCTTATAGATAAATGAAAGTTAGTCTGTGATGAGCTATCTGCGCTGTTCTACCTTTTGTACTTCACGCTGTGCGCATGCATTCCATTGGGGAGAAGCTTCAACATATTGAGAACAGTTCATCAGAGCACCCATAGAAGCCTGTTGCATGGTGCCAAGCATTTGCCCGTATGCATCAATATCAGCAATTGAAACATCACCTGCACGCTTGGTTTGAGTCGTATACTGACGTTGGGTAGCTTGTTCAGCTTTCCTTTGTTGCTCCAATGCTTGTTGAGCACGAAGTTCCTGTTGCTTCAATACTAAATATTCTTCCTTAGTATTAAAGTCAGCGAAGCCAGTAATTTCTCCAGCAGCGTTGTATTTCAAAGCCCGCCATACTGTTTTCCCTTTTTCAGTTACAGGGATAATGCCATCAGGTGAACTCATGATTCGTTGAGCCATTTCCTGTTGTTGCTGAGCCTGATAAGAAACCACCAACTCATTGGCTGAGTTAGCAACTTGTTGAACATCTGGATTACCAGAGAATGTAGCAACTGCAGTAAGTGCAGAGCTAAGTAGATTTGAAAACCCCATCTTTATGCACCTTATATTTTCTCGTTAGAAAGTGAAGACTTAGTTCTGATTTCAGGAATAGTTACACATTACATGTATCTATATTGGGTACAAAATATATTGTATCGATAATAGGTACATGACAGCAAGTATCAATACCCCAGAAATGCAGGCTTTAACTAAGTGGTTGAAGCAAATGCGGGAAGAACAACATCTCACTATGCGTGCATTAGCCGAACGCATGGGTAAACCACACTCGTATGTTCAAAAGGTTGAACAAGGTGAGCGTCGGTTAGATGTTGTAGAATATGTATGGTATTGCCGTATACTTGAAATTACCCCAGAAGAGGGGTTGGAGCAGATCAAACAAGCGATTCCAGCATCAAGAGATTGATATAGATCATAGTAACCATAAGAAGGGAGTTACTTGTTTTGCTCTTGGGGATCAAGGTCAATTAAGCGAATACCCTGATGAGGGTCAATGTTCAAGGCTTGGCAATAATAAATAAACTCAACGACCTCCAAGCGATAATCACCATGCTCCACATCTTCAATGTATTGCAAAGGTTTCCCAAGCTTATGAGCTAATTGCTGCTGAGTTAGATCATTGAGTTCACGTTGCTGTTTCAGCCATTCTTTCAATGCTTTCATTTTCACCTCCATGTATTAAATAATAACCCCAACTACAGCATGTAGCTTAGTGAAGACATGCGTGTCTTGGTCATTGCAGATACGAATCGCATGTGCAATGGATTGGATTTGAGGGTGAGGAATTGATGCAAGGATATCGGAAACTGTATCAAGTTCGGGAAAGTATTTCTTCATGGTCACTCCTATGTAAATAGACCATGTAGATAATATCTATGCAAATTGAAGGCAAATACAGAAGTCGTTCTCTTCCTCCATAAAAGCTAAGCAATTTGGCCCCGCAAAAAAGGGGGATATTTTAACAAAACTCCCCATAACCATCAGGCATTCCCCCTAGATGTCCAGTCCGAAACAGGAAATGTAAGGAACCTTAAAAATGCCTCTTTAAATATCATATTCATAAGCTTCAAATTCTTCTTTTATAACTTATTAGATTTTATTGTGTTGGTCTTTTTACAAGCAATGTCTTTCAAGAGAATAGAGTTGACCTAATTTATTAGAAGGAAGAGTTTCTTAGTAGAATTTCTTAGAAAATTCCTATATTTGTCTAGACTAATTATATAAAAAATAAATTATTGGTAAGATTAATTTACAATAATTTCTAATTGAGCTTGATGAAGATAGTATAGTTAAGCCTTGTTGATATAATTAATAAATATCTTTTAACCGAATCAAGCAACTTCCGATTTTATAAGGTTTTCAAGGTTGATTAGTTTTTTGATGTAAGACCATGTTTTCTCTGGATTAATTAGAGATTTGTTGACTGTGCCATCAATAATAAGACCATCGACAATATTAAGAAATAGACTTGTTAAACCAGCCGCATCTTCCACTTTTAATTTTATTACAATTGAAAAAACTAAATTATAAATCCATGCACGATAATCATTGATAGGATTTTTTACAGATGGATACGTTTGAATAATTTCCATTGTTGCTTTCTTGAATAGACAGCCATTGAAATCGTCAGTATGAATCCAGTTAATATACCAATTAAATACACTTTGTAACTGAGTTAAAGGTAGATCATTAGCGTTTACTTTTTCAAGAATAGCCTGTTGTATGTCACTATTTCTTTGATATAGACATGCTTCAATAAGGTTTTCTTTTGATGGGAAATACTTATAAAAAGTCATTTTAGCAACATTGGATTCAGCTATAATTCTATCAACTCCTATAGAGTTGTAGCTTTTCTGGTTAAAAAGCTTTAATGCTGTTGTTATAATAGTATCTTTTTTTGACATTGATTGCCCCATAATAAATCTTTTTAAAATAGTATACTCTATTAAGATAGAATAGTTATATCAAATCACTCTGTATTGTATCAATAATGTTTCTTTAATTCAATAATTTAGCTATATATAAATATGAATTTTTTGTGAAAATAGTCACACTAATTTTTTATTAAGAATAAGATGAAAACATAGATTGATTTGTAGTAATAATAAACCTAATATCAGATTGTTAAGGATGAGCATATAGTCTTCTTTTTTAGCAATTGGATGCAAGGGTGAAATAAAGGGGGCTCATAACTTAGCCATAAGAAAAAACCTAGTTATTGAGAATGAATATGTCTAAAAAATTCGAAGATTTTAATAATCCACGGCAAAAAGCATTACAGGGGATGAGGAATAGTATTCCTGCAGAACAGTGGGAGGAAAATCTCCTGTTTCTCCAACAGTTACGTAATAAAATAGCAGCGTTGCCAGTGTGTAAACATCCTGCAATTGAATTGTTAAATAATGGAAAGATTGATAAAGCTTCATTAACAAAAATCCATTTGGAATATCGTCATGCCATTGTGCAGATTTTTACTGATGCGTTATTAATGGCTCAATTCCAGACAAAACAACTAGAGCCATCTCTCCCATCTGGATCAAAAATGTTTCCACGGGTCTTATTGAGTTTGAATATACTTGATGAGTTTGGTTTCCGACCAGGATTAGATTCAGAAGGTTATTATCTTGGTAATCCTGAATATGCACATTATCCTCTATATGAGGATTTACTAAACGATTATGGTTTGAGTGAGCAGGATCGTCGAAATTTTCAACCCTCGCAAATAGCAGACAAAGTAAGAACCTTTTTAGAATCATCTTATGATAGCTATATTAATGTAGTTGCACTGCTTGCCGTCGCAGAAGAAGAGGTAATCCTCTTTAGCCCACCTTTACGAGAAGCAACTAAAGCTGTCGGTATTGATATCGAAGGTGGAGGGTATTATCACGTTCATGGTGTATCTACGGATGAAACTTCTGAAGCAGCAGATGATGACCATGAAGATGATTTATGGTTTGCATTGGCACAAGCAATAACGAAAGATAACTATGAAAGTTTGACAACGTTGTGTATTGAATACTGCGACTTATGGAATAAGTTCTGGGATAAACAGGTAGCTGATTTAAGCTATATTGAAGAGAAAAAACTCGCCTGATTTCACTCAAGTAAGTAAGTGAATATATTCATTCATATCTAAGGCTAATAAGAACCTATTAATCATAATAGGTTTTTTTATTATCTTTCTGGAAGTAATTAGAATTTTATTTATTCTTTCCAATTGGTATAAGTAATCTAATACAATCAATAATATCGCCAATAAAAACAATATTTATTTTACGAAAATCCCCATAACCATCGGGCATTCCCCCTAGATGTCCAGTCTGAAACAGGAAATGCAAGGAACCTTAAAAATCCCTCCCTAAAAGCTACTCTAAAAAAATATCCATCAACCAAAGCAAAAAAATCCCCTATTAAACTACTCAATTACAGGGGAAGTACTTTGATCATAGATGGGATAAATGAGGGTTGATTGAAATGTAGTCCTGCCAGTCAATACCGAGAGAATTGGCAAGATTTTGGTGATAATTTTTTAGAATCTGATTCTTTTCATTTTCAGAAGCATCAATGAATTGCAGTACTAAATGGTTGGTGTCGATACCTAACTGGGTTGCATGTTCAACGAATCGTTGATTCATGACTTGTGAGTGAAGTGTTTCAACCGTAGTGCCTATACTTTCTGCTTCATCAACTGTAATACAGGCAAGCTCTTTTTGTAGGGCAGGATTTTGTGCAAGAAAAGAAGCCACAGCTTCACGGAAATATTCTGAATAGTCTTTCATGTTAGGTACTAAATAAAGTTTTTTTGAATAAACGCATCATAGTTGGAAAGTTTGGAGAAAAAAATATAAAGGGGATGTATTAAGTGTTTGTAGAGGATTTGGGGTATTGTCCAGAAGGGGCATAGCATAGTGTTACGGATAGGTTCATATAAAGCAAAACTCCCCAGAACTTTCAGGGGCCTAGCCTAGATGTCCTGTTTGAAACAGGAAATGCAAATAACCTTGGAAATTCCCCTACGCCTTAAGTTTTCCAAGCGTCCTGCTCTGTGTAGCGATAGCAACTCTGAAAAGTTGATGTATCGACATCGCAATACGCATGGAAAGCCAAAGAGCTGAAAACGGTATGGGGAACATGTTGGGTTGGGAATGGAAGTAGGTCCAATGACCTATTTAGACCATCAGACTATCGATCAAATGGACCACAAAATAGTCCGTTGGGCCAGAACTGAACCAACTTTATGGGCAACAAAAAACCCCATAAATCAAATATTTATGAGGTTTAATGATGGTGCCGGCACACGGATTCGAACTGTGGACCTACTGATTACAAGTCAGTTGCTCTACCAACTGAGCTATGCCGGCGATGTGGAGTGAATTTTACAGTTTCTTAAAAAAAATACAAGCCAAAAAATGAGCATTTAAATTTTTTCATATGATTTTTAAATACTCATCGGGTTTAGCCTAAAAAAGTTAGGGTTTTACTACATTAATGCGCTTTAGCATGTGAAGTATAAACCGCTAAAAATATTCCAATTAAAGACAAGAACACGGTTAAGCCGACAATCGCACTCCAGCCACCGTGTAACCAGAACCAACCGCCCGCCGAGCCAACAATACTTGAACCCATATAGTAAAACAGCAAGTAAAGCGAACTGGCATGAGCTTTAGCTTGTTTGCTTTCGGCACCCACAGAACTACTCGTAAGTGAGTGGGTAATAAAGAAGCCTGTGGTAATAAATGCGATGCCAATAATAATGCCGAAAAGAGAGCTGAGCAGGGTCATGAGACTACCCAAGATCATGAGCGCAAAGCCACTCATCATCATGGTTCTCTTGCCGAAGCGATCAGCTAAGCTACCTGCCAACGATGAAGACACCATACCAAAGCTATACGACAAGAAAATAAGGCTAATTTGTGTCTGGCTGAGTGAATAAGGTGCACCGCTTAAGCGGAAGGTTGCATAGTTAAACAGGGTGACAAAAACACTGGTAAGCAAGAAACCAATGGCAAACAGGCGTAATAATTTAGTATTGCTTAAATGAGCACGCCACATTTGCATGTGAAAGCCTAAATTCAGCCCTTTTTTCTGCACAAAATTACGCGAAGTAGGCAGTAGTTTTAAAAATGCAATTGAGCAAATAAAACAGATTGCTCCAAGTAGGCCTAAGGCGGTGCGCCATGAAAAATATTCAACCAAAATACCCATACCGACACGGCCCATCATGCCACCAAAGGCTGTCCCTGCAATATATAAACCCATGGTTTTACCGAGGTGTTCAGGTGCAATTTCTTCGGCAATCCAAGCCATAGTCACTGCGGGTACGCCACCAAGCAGTAAACCTTCTAACGCACGTGCTATGAGTAAACTGTGCCAGTTCGGTGTAAGCATCGAGACAATATTTAAAATTGCGGCACACAGCATTGAGGTAAAGATTACGCCGCGACGGCCAATCGCTTGTGAAAAGGCACTCGATAGCACAATTGAAATTGCTAAAAAGGCAGTCGTTAATGACAGTGCCAAAGAGCTACTCGCAGGACTAATCTGAAAGCTTTGGCTAAATGCAGGTAAGAGTGGCTGTACACAATAAATTAGAGAGAAGCTAGCAAAACCTACGAGGAATAAAGCAAATCCTGCATGTTTATAAGCTTTAGTCCCTTTGTGAATCCACTCACGGGAAAGAACAGACGTTGCCTCAGTGTTTAAGGTACTGGGTGTAGATGAAGAGTTCATATCATGACCATGACAGAAAAAAGAGCAGGGCCTAAAGGCATGCTGCATCGAGAAAATTCGATAAATTAAAATTAGCAATTTAA
This sequence comes from Acinetobacter sp. AOR01_HL, assembly GCF_027855455.1. Classification (NCBI taxonomy): domain Bacteria; kingdom Pseudomonadati; phylum Pseudomonadota; class Gammaproteobacteria; order Moraxellales; family Moraxellaceae; genus Acinetobacter; species Acinetobacter sp. AOR01_HL. The sequence continues at coordinate 8,550 of NZ_JAKTIM010000014.1, forward strand.
AAGGTATTTTTCTAATATATTTAATAATGGGACACGATATGTTTTATATATAGTAATGGAACTCAGGCATATACGCTACTTTTTGGCAGTAGCAGAAGAAAAAAACTTTACCAAAGCTGCGCAGCGCTTAAACATGAGTCAGCCGCCTTTAAGTATGCAAATACGAGACTTAGAAGAAGAGCTAGGTGCAGATTTATTTATTCGTTCGCCTCATGGGGTGGAGCTGACCGAAGCTGGGCTTGCCTTTTTAAATGCAATTCAGCCAGTACAGCAGCGTGTAGAAGATGCAGCAAACCTTGTTAAACAGGTGGCAAATGGCGAAGTGGGTCAATTAAGGTTAGGTTTTACAGGTACTTCAATGTTGAACCCTTTAATTCCTAAATGCGTTCGCTATTTCCAGCAGCAATACCCGAAAGTAAATTTAAAGCTTGAAGAAGCCAATACTTTACTACTCATCGACTTATTGCTTGAAGACCGTTTAGATGTCGCAATTATTCGTTCGCCACGCAATATGCCGGATAGCCTCATTCTACAAGAATTATTGGCTGAGCCACTCATTGCTGCTTTACCTTCAGAGTCTTTTCAACTCGACGATGCATCACAAGAAATTGATTTAACTGCGCTGCGAGAGCTTGATTTTATTGTCTCGCCACCTTCAGTGAGTGCAGGGCTTTTTGATGCGATTAAACAAGCCTGCCATGAGCGTGGCTTTGAACCGAAAATTGGACAAAATGCCCCGCAAATTGTATCAATTTTATCGTTGGTGTCTGCAAACTTAGGGGTGTCTTTGGTTCCCGAGTCGACCAAACAATTGCAAATACAAGGTGTGGCTTATCGCTCTTTGAAAGCACCTGTACCTACGGTGGGTTTAGGGCTTGCTTATAAAAAACATGCCCCTTCACAGATGGCGATTAACTTTGCCAGTGTGGTGCAAGTGGCTTGTCACCACGCCAACGAAATAAATGAAATCAGCTAGTTTGATTTCGGCGCTTTGTTCATTAAAAAGATGCCTGAAATAATGAAGATTGCACCATATAAAAACGATAAAGTCGGTTGTTCATGAATGAAAACCCAAGCCATAAGCGCTGCAAAAATGGGTTCTGAAAGCTCGGTCACTTGTACCTTTGCGGCACTCATATAAGACAACGCTTTAGTGGTACAGAAAAAGCCGAGTATGGTTGGTAGAACAGCTAAACCAATCAAACCTAAAATGATGTCACTATTAAAAGTAATGCTATGCAAATTTACTAAAAACGGAACTGCAAGATAAACGCTACCAAACAGCAGTAAGTATTTAGTCAGAAACAGCCCGCCATTTAATTTGAACTTTTTCACTAAAACCGAAAATAAGCCATAACCCGTACCGGCAATAGAAGCATTGATCAGCATTAAAAGGCTATTTTCACCTTTCCACGAAATAATGCTAATCCCCGTGACAGCTAATAATGTTCCAATAAGCGAATGAATATAGATACTTTCTTTTAAAATGAACCTCCCAAAAAATAGGGCAGAGATGGCAGCCGAAGCCATGAGTACCACCACGACATTGGCCGCAGCACCGTGGTTATAAGCAATGGTCTCAAAAAAGAATAGCGAGAAAATTCCTAAAAAAGCACAGATAGCAATTTGAGTAAAAACGCTGAGTTTACTTGGCGTACTGCTAATAAATGCAATCTTTTGGCTAACTGGCACTTTAAATAAAAACACACTTAAAAAGAAAAAGGCGATAATGGTTTTTAAAAAGGCAATGTCTTGTGGGTTTAAACCACTGTGCATGAGTAATTTACTAATTACACCAATAGATGCATTTAAAGCTGCTGCACACAGTGCAAATAGGGTTCCAATAATTAAATTATTCACTCTTATAATTTTTCCTAATTTTTACGCATGCAGTCTACATTATTTTTTGGTTGAATATTCAATTAAAATAAACAGTTAAGGTTGAATGTTTTTAAAAAATTATTCTGTATGGATTTAACTATTTTTATAAAAACCTAAACTCTTCTAATAGACTTTTGTTTCAAATAATTGTGATTTATAGCGCCAGCTCATATTATATAATTAGTTAATTATTAAAGAATTTTAAAATGATTAAATCTATTATTTCAGGTTGCGCGGTTCTTACACTTTCAGCTTTAACGGTAACTCATGCAGAGTTTTCTTATGAACAAGAATTACAACAAGGCTGTAATAAAGTGAAGCAGTACGCGAGCTTAGGTAAGAAATTCTACGATCAAAAACAATATAAAAAAGCGCTCGAAAATTTCCAGAACCAAGCCTCTTGGACTGCTTTTTGTAAGGCCAATGCAGATGAAACCACAGTTAAATTTACCGACCGTGATATTGAAGTTGCCAACAATAACGTGGGCTTAGCCTATGCCAAATTGGGTCAGCCACTTTGGGCAAGAGCATGGTTTATGCTCGATGAAAAATCCAAATCTAGTCAATTTAACCTTAAGCAGTTGCCTCAACCTAAAGCATCCAATGATTTGTCGGGTGAATACGTCCGTTACTCAGGTTTTGGTGAGTGGGATCACATCATGGTAAGCCGTAAACAGGGCCAATATGCCATTGGCTATTCGGGCGTTTATATGGGCTTACGAAGCTTAATTTACGGCCCAAATATGGGTGAGTTTGACACCAAAATGCCGACTAATGCCAAGCAAACCATTTATAAAGATCAAGACTGCCGTATTCAGCTCGATTTTAAATCTAATGCGAAATTAGGAAATTATATTCAGGTCAAACAAAACGAAGGTGAGTCGGGTTGTGGCTTTGGACATAACGTTTATGCCGATGGAACGTATTTAAAAGTTGAGTCTGGAAAATAAGACTAAACATATAGGAACACAATAATGAAAAATATATTTGCACCTTTACTACTTGTTTCTACGGTTATTTTTTCTGCTCACATTTATGCAGAGCCGACTAATACCTGTAAGGAAGTGAAATTCCAAAAGGCTGATCAGGCTTGGAGTGGCCACTATTATTTACATGGTGTAATGGAAGTTGGTTCAGAACTTTTACTTCAGCCAGACGGCAAGTTTCAATGGATGCTTGCTGTAGGTGCTTTAGACCAATATGCCGAAGGCACATGGTGGAAAAATAGTGACTGTATTGGTTTAAAACCAGAGGCTAAATTTAAAAAGGATTTAAGTATTTTCCCTGAAAGCCTAACGATTTCGGATAAATCCTTAGATGCGATCTGGGAAGGGGGACGCCAGCAAGGCACATATAGCAAAGACTAAATAAAAAAGTCCGACACTGAGTCGGACTTTTTTATGGCTTATATTTTAATGATTGACCGCTGCAAGTTGCTGAGCGTTATAGCGTGCGCCCATGTTTGGATATCTTGCAATAATCGCTTCAATTTCTGCTAAATCTGCTGCTGTTAAATGAAGGTCTACAGCACCCGCATTTTCCACAAGACGCTCAATTTTACGCGTACCCGGAATTGGAATAATGTCGTCACCTTGCGCCAAAATCCAAGCCAAAGCCAGTTGAGCCGCTGTCGCATTTTTGCTTTGAGCAAACTCGCTAAATGCTTGCGCCAAGCTTTGGTTATTTTTCCAGTTATCGCCCTGATAACGTGGTAACTGGCGACGGAAATCATTTTCATCTAGGTTATTTACATCAAGCGTATTGGTAATTAAACCACGCGATAGCGGTGAATACGGCACAAGGCTAATACCTAACTCACGAATGGTTTGCAAATGGGTTTGCTCAAACTCACGGGTAAGTAGCGAATATTCATGTTGAACCGCTGCAATCGGGTGAATCGCATGTGCTTTACGAATGGTTTCAGCCGATGCTTCACTCAGCCCTAAATAACGAACTTTACCTTGTTTGACCAAGTCCGCCATTGCGCCAATGGTATCTTCAACCGGAACATTTGGGTCTATGCGGTGTGCATAATACAAATCAATCACGTCTGTATTTAAGCGTCTTAAACTGTTTTCGACCGCGACTTTAATCCACTCAGGTGAGCCGTCGATATAAGACTCTAAAGAGTTTTTCGGGTTGAGGTTATCTTCTTTATAGCGGAAGCCAAATTTGGTCGCCAAGAACACTTTGTCACGGTGTTTTTCTAAAACTTTTGAGAGCAACACTTCGTTTGCGCCGTTGCCGTACATGTCGGCAGTGTCCCAAAAGTTAATGCCGAGGTCTAAGGCCTTTTCTAGAGTTGCAATGCTTTGTGTGTCATCTGAGGCACCATAGGCAAAGCTCATTCCCATGCAACCTAAACCAAGTGCTGATACTTTTTCGCCTGTTTGTCCTAAAGTTCTATATTTCATTTTTCACACTCTTTTTGCAAAATCACTTGAGTAGAAAAACTATAAAATGCTTTGGCTCAAACTGACGTATAACATTCAAACCAATAATTATAAAATTCAAACAATCTGTTTTTAGGCCACACAGTCTTCACGGAACTTTTTAGGTGAAAATCCGGTATTTTTCTTAAAGAAGTTAGTGAAATACGCTGAATATTCAAAGCCTAAGCTATAGGCAATTTCGGAAATATTCCAACTGGTGTGTTGTAGCAGCGCTTTGGCTTCTTGCGTAATGCGCGAGCTAATATGCTCAGACGTAGTTTTACCTGTGGCTTCTTTTACAGCTCGGTTTAAATGGTTCACATGCACTGACAAGCCATAGGCAAAGTCATTTGCAGTTTTGAGTTTAAGCTGAAAATGTGGCGAGTCGATTGGGAACTGGCGCTCTAATAATTCAAAGAACAAATGGCAAATGCGCACCGAAGCATTACTATGTTTTTCAAACTGTTGGGTCGGTTGCATTTTCATGGCTTCATGCACAATCAGATGCAAATAATTTCTTAAAACATTGTATTTATGAATATAGTCTGAATTTATTTCATTCATCATCTTTTTGAAAATAAATGAAATTTCTTCAACCTGTTGGTCGTTTAAAAAATATAGTGGATCGCCGTCGACTTTAAACAGTGGTGAGTCTTTTAAAAAGCTTTGTCGTGATTCTTGGTTTACAAATTCTTCGGTAAATAGACAAAACCAGCCTGCCTGTTCGGGCGAATTAATTTCCCATGCGTAGGGCACCATTGGGTTTGAAAACAGTAAAGCAGGGCGGTCGACTCGTATCCAGCGGTTAGCATAGTGAAGTTCACCTGTGCCTAAAACCAGTGAAATTTTATAATAATCGCGGCGGCTATAAGGTGTCAGAAACGAGCAGGCATCGCGTTGGAACACGTTAAAATGTCCAAACGAAGTCGATGGAACCGAGTAATCGCTATCTCTGGTTAAAGAAAAGCGCCGATAAAAATCATGTATGGTTTCCATGTCTTTGCCTGCATGCGTTATCAATTTATTTAAAGTTATAAAATTCAAACTTTATTTACTGTAGCTTTTATTTATAGCGCGATCAATCGGTTCATTTAAGCAGTTTTGAAAATGAATAATTTTTTATAAATACTCTGGGTAAGCAATGTAAGAGGACTCTACGCATTCAAAACCCATTTGGCGGTAAAGGGTAACCGCTGGGGTGTTATCAACGTCGACAATTAAGTGGGCAATCCGTCCAGTTGCAACGATTCGATTAACCGCGAATTGTAAGATGCGTTCGGCAAAACCTTTTCGACGATAAGCAGGGAAGGTATATGTGCCACCAATAGAAACGAGTCGATCAGTTTCTATGCCTAAACGCACAATCGAAACGATCTGTTGATCTGCTTCAAGCACAATAATTTTTTGTTGTTGAATTAGAGATGCCCAGTCAGGTGTTTCATTTACTGAGCGCTCTTTATTGTATTGATGTTGATATTCGTTAAGGCGGGCAATGTCCGAAAGTTCAGCCAAACGGCCTTGAGCTTCAGAAAATTGGCGTGAGCAAACCATGATCCATTGATCATATTCTCTTAAAATACGCGCTTTTTGCTTGATCTCGGCATGTAATAAGTCCCGCCCAATTGCAGTAGTTACGATCCGACGCGGTTGAAGCTGTAAAATTGATGTACACAGTAATGATCTAGATGATGCCTCTGATGGAACCCAGAAACAGGTGCCACCAGCAACGATGACCGCGACTCCTAGCAGTAGCTTGGCGTTTTGTGAGTCATACAACCGCAAGAGTTGCCACTCTGCATTGGTAGCTTGTGTTTGAGCAAGAAAGGCCATCGCCCCAATAGAATAATTGGACCGTTCATCAAGCCATTGAAAGATAAGTTGGTATTCTTCTGAACTGGTGGGAGGCCCCTTTATTATCATTATTAATTACCTATTCAAATCATGAACTCAATCATAATTCACTATCCTATATTTTTATTATCATGACATCGTTAAATTTAAATTGAAGGTCTTTTTAGCTTAAATATCTAATTGAATAAACAACAATAATTATTTAACCAATTTCTATTCAACCTTACATTGACACTCAAAAACACGCGGATTATCCTTTGCCTGCTGGCCACATTGCCAGTGGGTTTTAGCAGACCCTTTTACACAAGAGTACTAAAAGCTTGCTTTTCAGTACTGGATCCTTACGTCCCCCTTTTTTCTATGGTAGGACGGAGGGGGACGCGCTTGCGCGTGCTGGGTCCTTGTGTACCAGTCTGCTAACCCCCTTCGTTCTGCCACCATTATTTAGCAGTAATCGTGGTAGTTCTTCTTTAATACACAAGGAGTTCGCCATTATGCGTACTATTTCATCTCTCTCTTTGGCAACCTTCGCCAAAATCTTTGACTCTATACCCAACTGGTCTTTAAAACGGTTTAACCGACTCTAGGTTTTAAGCCATAGGTCATTACGACTAAAAAATCATAGCAACAATAAAACCCGAGATAGGCGAGCACACCATTTTTGTGCTGCTTTTGCACGCCTGTATTTAGCGCTCAATTTAAGAGCGACGGCATTTCTATCTCTTTTATTTACAACAAAAAATTATTTTAAGCGATATACATGAAAAATTTAGAAGCTTCATTTAGAGCATTGCGAGTGCTCCACACGGCAAAAGATTTATTTAACCAATATGGGTTTCATAAGGTAGGGGTAGACCGAATTATTGCCGACTCCCAAATTCCCAAAGCTACCTTTTACAACTACTTCCATTCAAAAGAAAGACTCATTCAGATGAGCTTAACTTTTCAAACAGACGCTTTAAAAGAAGAGGTATTTTCCACGATCTATTCGTACCGTGAACTGATGGTGTTCGATAAACTCAAGAGAATTTTCTTTTTACATGCTGACTCAGGCGGGCTTTATCGTTTGCCTTTTAAAGCAATTTTTGAAATAGAAAAGCATTATCCGTCGGCTTATAAAGTGGTTATTGATTACCGAAACTGGCTTATTCAAGAAATTCATAAACTCCTTTTAACTGTAAAACCTGCCGCTACAGTTGAAGATGCACATATGTTTTTGTTTGTGGTCGATGGAGCAATGGTGCAGCTTTTAGGCTCAAATCAAACTGATGAAAGGGAATATTGATTGATTATTTTCTAAGTCGGGTTTGATGGGGAAAGGCCTAGATTTAGGCCTTTTTTAAAACTTAAATATTAGTTAGTTCAACAGTATGAGTATATTATTTTCATCAAAAGATGAAATTAATTTTAATTCCTTACTAAAGGATTCATAATCTAATTTTGCCATTTCAAAAACTTGCTCTAGAGTATCGGCATTCAAGTAGCCACCTGAATATTTTACAACGGCATTAATCGTTTGATCTAAATAATCATGTGAATTTTCGATTAAAGTATCAATATAAGGTAAAGAGCGACCACTATGAACTATAAGATTTCTGGTTCGATAAATTCGACGTAATTGCCAGCTTACCTTTTTTTCATGTAATGATATCTTTGCTAATACATTTTTGGGATTTTTTAAAATTTCTGATAATTCAAAACACCTATATCTAAGTAGGTGGAAGTTACCTAAATTTTGATATAAAGTGTTTCTTAAAGGTTTATATTTATCTAAGGCCATGAGCTCAAGTACTAACTGGTTTATTTTTTTATCTTTGTAATTGTCAATTTCTTTTAAAATATCAGTTAAATTGCTTCTGCCCCATTTCAAAAGATCTCTGATCAAATTTTGTAATAAGCGACTTATATATTCTTTTAGTAGGATTGGTTCTAATGCATTACATATTTTTTTAACCTTTCCACCTCCATTGATACTTGAGGGAACAATAGTTTCTATTGCTATCCAAATATTAATTAATTGATTTTCAGCTAAATCACTAGCTAATGCGGTTGAATGTAAGTCTATTACTCGATTAAGCTTCTTGAATGAATCTTTCTTCAAAGAAATATTTTCTAAAAAATAGTTTAATTTTTTTGAAGCAGTATGAGGTCTTACATCAATGCATTTATCCATAGGACTTTTTGCTTTACTGATAACTTTATCAATATTCTCACAACATTGTGTTATTATCGCTTTGGATCGCCATATAATTTTTTTCTTATGTGAATAAAGTGAGAATAAATCACTCATAATCTCTAAAGTATTCTCAGCTAAACGTCTAGCTGAATGTCTATCAAAAGTTTCTATGTCATCAATTCTTACCCACACTTCAGATTTTCCTTTCTTTAATTTTTTTAATTCTGCTAATTGAGAAAACTTATGTGGTAGGTCATCTATAATTTCAATATCAAATTGATCTACAGAATTCTTTATAGTTAATATATCTTTTGAAACGAGGAAAAAAATTTCAAAATGGTGATGTGTTGGGGAAATTGACTGAAAAAAATCTTGAACTTCCTCAACATCTTTGATTTCTCTTTCACTAAAAAAGAATTCCTTTGTTTTTTCATAAATATGTTGTTTAGAAATTCCCATATTAATTAATAAAGATGCTAGTAAAGTGGCTAGTTGATTAATTGTCTTTTTTGAGCCCTTATTATCAGAAATTTCATTTAATAAAAGCTCACAGCATAAAGTAAAATAATTCAATGGATTTAAGACTTTTTCTAGAACTTCTAATCTTAACTTTAAATCACTTAACCGAACATTTTCGTCTATTAAAACAAATTTTTCAATTTCAGAAGTTAATAGATTTTTTACAATAATATCATTTCTTAAAGAGAAATCTAATTCTTCCAATACAAAAGTTAAATTATTTCTATCTATAACTTCACTTTCTATATCATTAATTAGGGACAAAGCTTCTCTACAAATAAATGACGGATTTAAAGCAGGAGGTTTGTAAGAATCTAAAGTATAGTCAAAAAATAATTCATCAAATTTTTGACCCAGAAATAATAATAAACTTAAATTTTCATTAGTGTGCCAAGCATTGGAACTTATAAATAGCATAAATATTGCCTAGAAAATTATAAATATTAACTATAATTTTAACAAAAATTTTTAATTGGGAATTTAAAATATTGACTAAAGTGGTCAGATTAATTTTCTATCAATTTCTAATTATATTCTCCTTTAATGTATAATTTTATCCCTTCAAATTTGATTTTTAGTATAAGAATTAAAGACTATCCTATTTCCGATAGTCTTTAATTCTAATTTTTAACTTTCACTCAAAACCAATTGTTTAATCTTCACAGCTTTCTCAAAGTGATCTAGCTTATGCTCCATAATCCACCAATGCGCTGCTTCCATCAGTAGCTCAGGGTTATCATTCTTATTTTTAAAAAAAGCATAAAAAGATAGACCGACTTTGTCTCCCTTCTTTTCAATTTTATCGTCGCATCCCTTAATAAAAATTTCTCTTAATTCATGTCTCATATTGAGTATCACTTTAAGTTTATAAAACTAAGAGTTCATATTTCGCTCGCCCCACTGGCACATCATATCTAGCAAAGGAATTAAAGACTGTCCTCTTTCCGAAAGACGATACTCAACCTTTGGTGGAATTTGAGGATATTCCTTACGAATAATCAATTCGTCTCTTTCTAACTCTTTAAGTGTATTGCTCAGCGTTCTAAATGAAATATTGCCAATACAGCGCTGCAACTCATTAAAACGCATAACGGTTTTTCCATACAGCCAATACATGATGATCATCTTATATTTGCCATTAATTAAAGAAAGAGTGTAGCCAAAACCTGTTTCTTCTAATGGCGTATTTGATGGAAGGCAGTCAGTCATTTTTTTAAATCTACACTATCTTTTAGTATAGTATATAACAAAAATTACCGTACTTATATTTAGGAAAGCACACTTCTATAATCGATTTATCTACTTTTCGATAAGAGTGTTTTTATAATGAAAAAGACATTAGTGATCGTTACGCATCCTCACATAGACCAGTCTGTAATTAATAAAAGATGGGTAGAGGAGTTAGAAAAATATCCAGACCAATTTACCGTTCACCAGATTTATCAAACCTACCCAGATGGCGTAATTGATGTTGCCAAAGAACAAGCGCTTGTAGAAGAACACGAAAATTTAGTCTTTCAATTTCCAGTGTATTGGTTTAACTGTCCGCCGCTTTTGAAACAATGGCTTGATGAAGTTTTGGCGTATGGTTGGGCTTACGGTTCAACAGGTGACAAGCTTAAAAATAAAAAGTTTATGCTGGCGGTGTCTGCGGGTGCTCAAGAAAAAGTTTATTCAGAGCAAGGTGAATATAAGCTTTCGTTAGAGCAGATTTTTAGTTCTTTTGAACTCACCGCTTTATATGTTGGGGCAGTCTATCAACCGCTTTATGCATTTTATGGTTTAGACACAAACCCTTCACCAGATGATGCTATTCCAACTCACCAAGAAATAGATAACAGTGCCGTTCAGTATGTTCAGAAGTTATTAGCATTGTCTGAGTAAGTTTTAAAGGAACAGGCCTAAACATGAGGGTTTGGGTCTTTTATATAGAAGATTTTTTAAAAAATTACATTAAGGTTTTAAGTTAAATATACGATTTATCTATGATATAAATGTTCGTTAAATATAGATTAAATTTAAAAAATTATGACCGTTTTTCGCATTAAAGAAAAAGAAAATTCCCTTATAACTGAAGATGCTCATGAATTAATATGCTACGCAACAATCAGTGAAATAAACTCATGGAACGATGTTGTTAACTTATATTCAGAAATTAAGCAGAAACATTTCCCTAAAAAAGTATTATTACTTTTAGAAGATATAGGACAGTGCGAATACACGTCTATGCATGCTTCAATGGGAGAGGGGCTTTATTTTGATACCACAGAATTCGTTGAAGATGACAGTGCAGCAAGTTGGGAAAATACTCGACCTTTAGAGTTTCGATACCATATTGAACAATTATTAAAGCCAGAAAATTATTTAAACTTTAATAACTTGCCAAAAAAACTTAACTATAGCGATGAAGATCAGGCAACTCTGCTACAGATCAATGCTGAACCAGAAAAAATTTTAGATGAAGTTATTCAAGTAAAGTTAGTCAATATTCAAACTGAAACTAAAAAATTTGCAGCATGCCTCAATGGTTACTTTACTTGTGATTTGAACCCTTTTGAGTCTTTTAGCTTGATTGAGCATTTAGATCAAAACTATGGCTTAGAGTATGTGGGTTTAGGGGCAAGCTTATTATTCTTTATTAAAACATCAAAATTTGATGCAAATAAAACTCCTCAATTGCTTAATGAGTTGAGCAACTTTTATCAATTCAACCAAACAACGCATAATCAGCTAGAACAACATTTATCTAATCATGAATATCTTATTTTGCCTTATGTAGAGTCATTAGAAGTTTTTGATCTGGATTAAGGCTGATTAGAGAAATCTAATGAGTTTCTTTCTTAGTTGGGCGTTGGCTTTAAGAGATAATATTTTTAAAGTGTTTGCAAAAACCAATTTTGTCTATAAGTTGAAAACACAATAATACGTCTTTGGAAAAACTATGAATATCGCACCTTTTCCATTTCAAATTACAAATTGGGAAGAAATAGAAGTCACTGAATATAGCGGTGAAACTGGAAAAGCTTATTGGAAAACTCAATTTTTTGGTGAAGAAACAAATAAGATTAGAGTGAGACTTGTCGAGTACTCAGCAAATTACTTGGCAGACCATTGGTGCGAAAAAGGGCATATATTATTTTGCCTAGAAGGCGAGCTAGAAAGTAGATTAAAAGATGGAAGAACATTTACTTTAACTTCAGGCATGAGTTATCAAGTCGGAGACAATTCAGAGCCACATCAGTCTTTTAGCTTAAATGGTGCGAAGTTACTTATCGTTGATTAAATTAATTTTATTTAAGTTAAATAAAAAAGACCTAAATCAAAACGATTAGGTCTTTTTTGAATTCTGGCGGTGAGAGAGGGATTCGAACCCTCGATACGCGTAAACGTATACACACTTTCCAGGCGTGCTCCTTCAGCCACTCGGACACCTCACCAAGGCGTGCGATAGTAACTAAAAAAACGAGTCCTGCCAAGATTTAAGACGAGCTTTACAGAAAAAAAATAATAGAGGTGATAAGATTGCGCTAAAAATCATATTGGTTTAATTACACAATGCAAAATACGGCCAAAAAAGCGACCTTGCCTGCCACGGCTTTGGCAGCTCTTGGAGTGGTCTTTGGAGACATCGGAACAAGTCCGCTCTATGCCTTGAAAGAGTCCTTCCATGCAGCGCATGGGTTGGGAATTCAGCCTGAAAACGTATTAGGAATTTTATCCATTATTTTTTGGTGCTTAATGCTGATTATTAGCATCAAGTATGTCGCAATCGTGATGCGTGCAGACAACAATGGTGAAGGTGGCATTATGGCCTTACTCGCGTTGAATTTGCGTAAAGCGAAAATTGCCGACAACAAAAAAATCTACATGATTGCGATAGGCTTTATTGGAGCATCACTGTTCTTTGGTGACGGTATTATTACCCCAGCCATTTCAGTATTGTCTGCGGTCGAAGGGTTGTCTATTGCAACCGATGTGTTTGACCCGTTCATTATGCCTATTGCAATTGCCATTATCGTCACGCTGTTTTTGGTGCAAAAGCACGGTACGGCGTTTGTAGGTAAGTTTTTTGGTCCAATTACGCTTGTGTGGTTCTTATCTTTAGGCATCTTGGGTATTCACAGTGTCATCCAAACACCTGTGGTACTAGGCATGTTTAGTCCGCATTGGGCGATCCAGTTTATCTATCACCATCCGATCATGACATTTTTTGTGATGGGTGCTGTGGTGTTAACAGTGACTGGTGGTGAAGCGCTATATGCCGATATGGGACATTTCGGACCAGTTCCGATTCGTCTGGCGTGGTTCTTTGTGGTATTGCCATGCTTGGTTTTAAACTACGCAGGACAGGGCGCATTATTACTCAGAGACCCAGCGGCAATTGAAAACCCGTTCTATTTACTGGTGCCGCAGTGGGCCTTATACCCAATGATTATTATGGCAACCATGGCAACAGTCATTGCTTCTCAAGCCGTAATTTCTGGGGTGTTTTCTCTTACGCGCCAAGCGATTCAATTGGGTTATTTACCGCGTTTAAGTATTAAACATACGTCTGAGTCTGAAGAAGGTCAGATTTATGTACCTTTCTTAAACTGGTTACTTTTAATCGCAATTATTATCTTAATTTTAATCTTCAAAACCAGCTCGAACTTGGCAAGTGCCTACGGTTTGGCCGTAACTTTGACTATGCTCTGTGACACGATTTTGGTTGCAGTGTTTATCTATTCGGCGTGGAAGTGGAGTTTGCCAAAAGTGCTTCTCCTGATTATTCCGTTCTTTATTTTAGAGTCGGTGTTGGTCGGTGCAACTTCACTTAAAATCTTGTCGGGCGGTTGGGTGCCATTATTGATTGGTGCGATTGCAGTGACCATTTTAATGACATGGAAACGTGGCCGTGAGCTTACTTTTGCTAAGCTTGAACACGATACTTTGTCACTCGATTTGTTTGTAAAAAGTATTGGTAATAGTGTGCACTGGGTGCCAGGCGATGCTGTATTTATGACGGGTACGCCAAATGTTGTGCCACATGCCATGCTGCATAATATTAAGCACAATAAGGTACTACATCAGCGTAATATCTTGGTCACTGTAGTGATTGAAGATGTACCGTTTGTTGCACCTGAAGAGCGTATTACGACAGAAACCTTAGCTGAACATTTCTTCCGTATTAAAATTTTCTACGGCTTTAAAGATGAAATGAATGTGCCGAAAGCATTGATGCAAGCCTATGAACAATTAGGCCTTGAATATGACTTGATGCATATCAGCTTCTTTATTTCGCGTGATCGTATTGTTCATTCTGTGGGAGACGGTATGTCGCCATGGAGAGAAAAGCTGTTTATTTCAATGCAGCGTAATACTAGTCCGGTGAGTGACTTCTATCAAATTCCAACCAACCGTGTGGTTGAGTTAGGTAGCCAAATCGAAATATAAAATTTGATGTAATAAAAAAACCAAAACATATGTCTTGGTTTTTTTATGGCTCGGATTATTGAGCTTGTGGCATAGGTGCATCTGCTGGTAACGCCCCATCTTTTGCCATTGGGTCTGCTGATTGGTTCGGGTTAGCAGCTGGCGGTGGAGTGTTCGGATCTTGTGGCGCTGAAGCCGCTTGATTCGGTGCAGGTGGCACTGCATCAGTTGGTGCAGCTGGAGGAGCCATTTCACCGCCCGCTGGAGGTGCTGGTGGAACATCTGCCGGAATAGGAGCACCAGTAGGCGTTGCGCTTGCTGGTGCAGCAGAAACTTGCTGTACTTGTCCGCTATTGACCAAATCGCTAATAGAACCTGGTTGGCCGTTGACGGTTGTAGTCACTTTTACTTTAGATAAGCTTTCTAAAGTATCACCTGGCTGGACTGCTGGTTCAGCCAAAGCAGCCATACTACACAATCCTGTGATTACGCCAATACCAATAATCTTTGAATGGATCATTAAATGGACTCCGATTATATTTTTATCCAAATTTGTGGAGCTAACCATGTCATAAGCCATAAGTGCATTTCAACGAAAGATACGCAATTGGCGCAATTCAATAGCCAAAGGCTCTCATAATGCCAATAGACTGTTACGTAAAACCGATTAGAGTTACAAAAAATATGACCACGTTTTAACCATTTGAAAGATAAGCGATATACTTAAAAAAGCAGGATTGTTAAGCTGCGTGTGGACAGTGGTATTGATAGAAACATGGCAAGTAAAAAACGTAGTAAAGGTACAAATTCATTTTCTCTAAGTGAGCATTTTGGCAAGATTATTCTTGCTTGTATTGCAGCCGGAAGCTTTGCAATTGCTTTCGGCAGTGAAAAGATTTCGCAGTGGTTTTCGCCTTTAAGTACTAACTCGACTTGTCTTAACCAGTTTTATCGAGAAGTTCCGCCTGCTTTAAATAAAGAAAGCTTAAAAAAAGACAGCTATCCGCTGTGCTTTAACGGTTTTAATGTCCTCTATTCAGGTATTTCTAAAACACCATTATGGTCAGCCGAGCATTTAGATGCAGAACGTTTAAGTATCAAAATTAAACGTGAAGATAACTTCCATGAAGAAACGCGTGTTCCTCAAAAGCATCGGGCACTTTTAAGTGACTACCGTGGTTCAGGGTATGACCGTGGTCATATGGCACCGAATGGCGATATGCCAAATAAAGAATCACAGTCTGATAGTTTCTCGCTCAGCAACATGGTGCCGCAAGCGCCTAAAAATAACCAAGAAGTCTGGCGTAAACTTGAAGAAGCAACCCGTGCTATTGTCACCAAGCAAAAACAAGATGTATATGTCGTGACAGGACCTGTTTTTGAGGGTAAACGTCTCAAAACGATTGGGCAGGGTGTGATTGTACCTACCGCAGTTTATAAAGCGGTGTATATGCCAAAAACTGGCGCTATTGGGGCTTACTACGCACCTAATAATAACTCGCAGCAAGTGAAGGTAGTGAGTGTTTGTTATATAGAAGAAAAGCTTGGTATTAACTTATTTCCACAGTTAACCGAGCAGCAAAAACGTAACGTTTATCGCTTACCGTTGACTGCTAGCCAAGTTAAACCCAACCAAAAGCTCGACTATTTGCATTGGGATGGTGAAAGCCAGTGCGAACAAGACCTAAGCGCAGAACAAATTCAAGCGTTACAAGACCAATTTAAAAAGCAAAAAACTGGCTCTTCTGAACCGATGGAAGCAAAAGTTCCAAGTATTGATGAAGAAACTAGAAATGCCATTGTGAAACAATTGGTTGAAGCCTTGGTGAACTATTTCTTGCAGATAATGAAATAAGACGCTTCTAGCACTGTTGTGAAGGCTGAAACGATACAATAAGATGAATAGACAGATCTGTCTGTTCATCTATTTATTCGAATAAGGATAATAACAATGTTTGCCTCGATGTTTCTTTTTTCTTTTGCAATGTCGATTACACCCGGTCCCGTCAATACAGTCATTTTATCGACCAGCTTAAATCATGGTTTAAAAAGATCACTTCCCTATATTTCAGGCGCCACCATTGGCTTTACCTTACTTTTGATTTTTATGGCTTTTGGCCTTCAAAGTGTATTAACTCAGTTTCCAGTTGTCTTAAAAATTCTTGCAGTTTGTGGAACGCTCTTTGTTTGCTATATCGGCATAAAAATTATTCTTTCTGCTGCCAATATTTCAATTTCAAGTGCACCTGTAGAGCACATGCTTATTCCCAATTTTAAAGATGGTTTCTTATTACAGTGGCTTAACCCAAAAGCGTGGTTGGCTTGTGTGTCGGGCATTACCATGTTTACGAGCATTGAAAACCCGCAGTCGTTGCCGATCTTTATTATTATTTATTTCTTCACATGCTATGCCTGCTTGTTCTTTTGGGGACTATGTGGCGATAAATTTTCAGTGGTACTGAATCAGGGCAACCGTTTGAAATATTTTAATATCCTGATGGGCGCTTTCTTAATTTTGTCGGCTCTTTTAATTTTGATTGATTTTTTTTAAATTGGTCGTATTACACTGTGAAGATATAACAACGAGACAACAGCTATGTTTAAGCCATTTGAAAAGGGTACTGAGTCTTCTTCAATTGAAGATTTAACATTAGAAAATGATGTCGATTGCGTGAGTATTTATGGCAATTTGCAAATCACTAAAGACAAAGTCGGGTTAGAGCAGGCAAAGGCATTGCAGAGTTTTTTAAACGATATAGTTGCAGCTTTGGAAAAAGAAGAATTGCCTGAGAAAATTGAACGTCCAGCTGAACAAGAAATTAATAATCCGTTTTTGTAATAAATATATTTTACTCAATTTGCTATCGCGATGGTGGCACGGATGCCGCCTGTTTCACTGCGTTACATGGAAGTAACGTCAGTGAAACGAATGAGTTTTGTCACTTTTGCTTACTCAAAAGTGAGGCATTACCTATACAACTACAACTTGAGTGACCGTGGTATTTGCGGTTGTGCAGTTAATCCTTATCCCCAGCAACTACCTTATAAATAATTGCCCCAATCACAGCCCCTAAAATCGGTGCTACCCAGAACAACCACAACTGACTTAAAGCAGCCGTTTCAGCAAAGAACGCAACACCTGTACTACGTGCAGGGTTTACCGAAGTATTTGTCACCGGAATACTGATTAAGTGAATGAGTGTTAAGCCTAAACCAATCGCGATAGGAGCGAAGCCAGCAGGCGCACGGCGGTCAGTTGCCCCTAAAATAATGATTAAGAAGAAAGCAGTAAGAACCACTTCAATAATGAAAGCAGAACCTAAACCAAATTTATTTGGTGATAAGTCACCAAAACCATTGGTCGCAAACCCGCCAACACCACTAAAGCCTGCTTGGCCTTGAGCAATAATATAAAGAACAAATGCAGCAGCAGTCGCACCAACCACTTGCGCAACAATATACGGAATTAAATCTTTAACATCGAAGCGGCCACCCCAACACTTACCGCGGGATTGAAATGTCCACCTGAGATATGCCCTAGAGCATAAGCACCTGTGAGTACGGTTAAACCAAAGGCAAGGGCTACACCTGCAAAGCCAATGTTCAGGGAAAGCTGCGGCTAAAACTGCGCTACCACAACCACCAAAGACTAGCCAAAACGTACCTAAGAATTCAGCAAAATATTTATTCATTGTGATTACTCATCTATTGATCTATTTTTTAATTAATGTGAAATACGTCACAAAAAATTAAGCATGTGACTATATGAAATTTTTGTTTTCAGTGTTGTTTTAATCAAGAAAAGATTTGTAAGTTTTGGTTGGTTATTCTTTGTTTAAAAAATGATCTCTCCATTGTTGTGGGGTTTGCTTGGTCCAATGTTTAAATGCTCTTTGGAAGGCACTTTGTTCTGAATAACAAAGTAAAAGCGCAATCTCTTGTAGGCTTAAATGCGGGTCTTTTAAATATTCGGTTGCCAGCATAAAGCGTACTTGTTGAACGCGCTCTTGAAAGGTGGTGCTTTGTTGTTGTAAGTGCCTTTGGAGCTGTCGAACCGATAGGCCTAATTGAGCTGCAATATGTTCAATTTGATATTGATTCTTTTGCAGACCAGTCAAAATTGAATGCTGTAAACGCTGATCGAGTTGGGTCGAATTGGGTAACTGTTCTAAAAGTGCTTGGGCTTGCTGAACCAATAGTTGCTGTAATGTGTGGTCTGCGCTGCTAAGCGGTTTATGAATTTCGGTAATGGGTATAAGTAACTCTGTACGGGGCTGGCTAAAACGGACGGGACATTGAAAATACTGCTCGTAAACTCTGATATTTTTAGGGGCCGCATTTAAGAAACGCACTTCATGTAACTGCACATCTTCATGAGACATAAAAAGACGTAAGAACTGAATCACCAACGCAATCGCGATTTCATCGGTAAGCTGGGTAGGGTGTAACTCTGGTGCCTCCCAACGAATAGAACCATACCGCCCTTGTAGCTCAACCACTAAGGGGCTCCCGTCATAAATCAGACGGTGAAAGTCATGGTAACGAATTAAGGCTTCACCTAAGTTATCGCAAGAAAGAGCAAGGTAGGCAATAATACCTAAATGTTTGGGTTGTACATATTTGGCAATTTCTAGCCCTAACCCCGGCTTTGGGTCCAGTTTATAAATAACTTCTAATAGGTCGCGCCAAACCACATAGTCAAAGCGTTCCAGATTTTGGATTTGTTCTAATTGTTCAGGAATAGTTAACTCATTGGCTTCGCAATAAGCCTTTAATAAGTGCCCCAGTCCTCCATATACTGAGCCTGTATAATTTTTTAGTTGTGGCATCCCTAACCACCTCTTTCTTGTCGTGATTTGTCAATGAAACCATAAATTCTGGTCAATACCTAGCATAACGAATTTTATATGCTGAATAAAAAGAAAAAGGAGTAAAGCGATGTTAAAAGGGTTTATTGCCGGAATTGCAGTTGCGAATGCATTTGAATGGGTAGCACACAAATATATTTTGCATGGTGTACACCGTGCCGGACAACCGCGCTATAGCCCAGTGCCGAAAAGTATGGAGTCGCATTGGGCACACCATCGTGAAGTCCGTAAACAACAGTTTCATGATGATTGTTATGTTGAGGGCGTTGGAAACTGGCGAACCAAAAATGAGTTAATTTCACTTGCCGTGGTGGCAACCGTTTCAAGTGCAATTTTCTACCCCTTTTCAAAAGGTATGGCACTTGCAGCTTGGTACAGTGCAGGAAACTATTATTATATTCATCGCCGTGCACATTTAGAGCCTGACTGGGCAAAGCGTAAAATTCCGTGGCATTACGACCACCATATGAACTCTAATCAAGATGCTAATTGGTGTGTGACCAAACCTTGGTTTGACTATGTGATGGGAACACGTGTGGTGTCTTCGGCAGATTTAAAAGAACAAAATCCTTTGGGGATACGGTTACCTACTGCGCTTGCTAGGCCACTCTCTCAAGCTGTAGAAAAAATCTTTCCAGCAAAATGGGGCGAGAAAAAAGAACAGCCTAAACTCGTTAGTGATGTAAATGCGATAGAAGGTGCTGCATAAAAAATTAAAGGGGCATATTGCCCCTTTAAATATAAATAAGCTTACAAGCGCATTTCGATACCTTGTTCAGCCAAATATTGTTTAGCTTCTGGAATCGTATATTGGCCAAAGTGGAAAATACTTGCTGCCAATACGGCATCTGCACCACCTTGTAAAATACCGTCTGCAAGGTGTTGTAAGTTACCTACACCGCCTGAGGCAATCGTTGGTATGGTTACGCGGTCATTAATAGCACGCATTAAAGCAATGTCATAACCTGCTTTAGTACCATCGGCATCCATACTGGTAATGAGTAACTCACCTGCACCGTAGTCAGCCATTTTTACAGCCCATTCAATGGCATCAATACCCGTTGGTTTACGGCCACCGTGAGTAAAGATTTCCCATTTGTTGTCACCAGTTTTTTTGGCATCGATCGCAACCACAATACATTGTGCGCCAAAATGCTGAGAGGCTTCTTGAACAAATTCAGGGTTAAATACGGCAGCCGAGTTAATACTCACTTTATCTGCACCTGCATTTAATAACGCACGAATATCTTCAACCTTACGTACACCACCACCGACAGTTAAAGGCACGAATACAGTCTCGGCCATACGTTCAACAGTACGGTAAGTGGTATCGCGTCCATGATGTGTAGCGGTAATGTCTAAGAAAGTAATTTCGTCTGCACCTTGTTCGTTATAGCGACGTGCCACTTCAACAGGGTCGCCCGCATCACGAATATCGAGGAATTGAACGCCTTTAACTACGCGTCCGTTATCAACGTCTAGGCAAGGAATAATACGTTTAGCAAGCATAGCTTTTTCCAAAAATAATCGCCGTTGGTGAAAGTTCCTACACAGGCGCTACACCTTCATGGAGGGAAGAGGTATTCTATCAAACTTCACAGATGTTTTTTGCAGGTTTTCCATGTCGGTTTATACCCCGTTGAGTTTAGATGAAGTTCGCACCTTTGCTGCACCTTATGGATTAGAGGTGTTGGAGCTGAACCCAATTCAGGGAGGTATTCAAAACACCAATTATTTTCTGGTTGATGTAAACCGCAAACAATATGTACTCACCGTGTTTGAAGAGTTAGATGCACAAGGTGCAGGCGAACTTATTCCTGTACTTGAGCAGTTAGGTACTCATGATGTACCCGTTGCCGTGCCATTAAAGCACAGCGGCCAAGCGGTTCACTTTATTGCGGGTAAGCCTGCACAAATTGCACCACGTTTAATGGGACACCATCCCATGCAAACTACAGTAGCCCAAGTTGCTGCAATTGCAGATGCACAGGCGAAGCTACATGTAGCTTTACAAGATTTTCCGCTTGAACGCGAATATCGCCGTGATCATCAATATTGGACAGGTGTTGCAGAGCAGCTTAAACCAAATATGACTCAAGATGACCAAACGTTACTTGAGCAGGTTTATCAAGCCTTTAATGCGAAAACAGCGCAGTATTCAAATCGACCGACAGGTTTTATTCACTCAGATTTGTTCCGTGACAATACTTTGTTTGAAGGCGAGCAACTACAAGGTATTTTAGATTTTTACGAGTTAAATCAAGATGAGTTGCTTTTTGATATTGCGATTACCATTAATGATTTTTGTACCGAATATCCAGCAGCACATTTAAACTCAGACAAAGTAGGCGCTTATTTAGAGGCATACCAAAAAGTTCGTGCGCTGACTTCAGATGAACTTGAATGTTTAGATGTATTCTTGGCAATGGCGGCTTGCCGTTTCTGGTCAATGCGTTTGCAAGTTGCTCAAAAAAATAAAGAAGAAGGACGTACCGGCGATGACATCTTGCAAAAAGACCCGCAAGAAATGCGAGCAATGATGCAAGACCGTTTAAGCCATGTAAAAGCATAAAAGGGAATAAAGATGCGAGATCAGGGGCGTTTAGTCGAATGGTTCGACGAAAAGGGTTATGGCTTTATTCAGCCGGATGATGCTGAAAAAGAGCGAGTCTTTTTGCATATCAAAGATTTTGCACGCCCCGGACCTCGGCCAATTATTGGTTGTGCACTGGAATATCTGGTAATCCTTGATGAACGAGGCCGTTTTCGTGCTCAGCAGGTCACTTATTTAAAGGCATCTCAAACCCGTAAGGCTTTAAAACCTGCAAAAACACAATCTTCTTTTCAGGCCAGCCCATGGTCAGCAATGCAAATGGGGATTGTGTTTTATTTCGTCTTAATGGGAATTATGAGTTTTATTCATATTTTGCCGGCTTATACCTTATTGTTTGTCTTAATGATGAATGTGTTGAGTTACTGGCTATATTCACAAGATAAAGAAGCAGCGCAATTGGGCAATCGCCGTGTTCCTGAGCAGACTTTGCACATTGTCAGTTTCTTAGGGGGTTGGCCAGCTGCGTGGTGGGCACAACAAAAACTGAGACATAAAACACAAAAACAACCATTTCGTAAGATTTATTTTTGTACCATATTCTTTCATTTACTTTTGATTTTGTGGCTAATTTCTCCTTTAAACGTTTTGCGGGGATCATAAAAGTAAATTGTTTTATTAAACTTGAGAGGTATAAAAATGAATAGTTCTATCGACCAAGATCCAAATCGTACTTTAACACTTATTTTATATGTACTTTATATTGTTGCCATTTTTACGGGCGGCTTACTTGCGATTATTGCTTTAATTATTAATTACGTAAAACGTTCTGATGTACAAGGGTCGATTTTCGCGAGCCACTTTACATGGCAAATCAGAACATTCTGGTGGTATCTCGCTTGGAATATTATTGCCTTTCTGCCGTTTATTTTCCTGTTCTTTACGGGTGAAAATACCGATCTATTTGCGGGCGTTGCGATCTCATCGACTGTGTTCTGTGTGGGTGTTATCGCGGCAGCATGGATCTGGATTGTATATCGTGCCATTCGCGGTTTGATTGCGTTAAATGATAACCGTCCGATGTATCAACCTTAATAAATAAAAAAGAGAGCGTTAAGCTCTCTTTTTTATTCTCGGACTCTTTTGTTTTTCTTAATAGGCAGCTTAATTTTTAACTCACTGACTAAAACACCTAACACCACTAAAGCACCCCCAAAAAGGGCAATAACTGGTAAACGCTCACCTGCAATTCGACCAATAATGCCTGCCCAAACAGGTTCTCCTGCATAGATAATTGCAGCACGCGAAGGGTCAACCACACGTTGAGCCCAGTTCATTACAAATTGAATGAGTGCACTTGCTAAGCCTAATGCGACAGCAATGAGTACTAGGGGCCATGAAAATGCTGGAATTGTCTGTTCACCTACTATAGGCATAATGGTAAAAGAAAGTAGAGAGGCGACACCAAGTTGAATAATGGTGACGCGACGCAAATTTACCTTTCCAGCAAAGTAGCTAATAAAAATAATTTCTAAGGCAATCGCAATGGCGCCGAGCACTGTTAAAAGCTGTCCAAAACTCAAGGAAATTTGCTTAAAACCATTACACGTCAATAAAACAAGGCCAGTAAAAGCAAGAGCTGCTCCCACCCAGGTCATGATATGTGGAGTTTTTCTAAATATGAGCCACATTAAAATAGGAACAAGCGGAACATAAAGCGCCGTTAAAAAAGCTGATTCACTACTCGGAATAGTTTGCAGGCCGATTGTCTGCGTGCCATAGCCAGCTGCAATGACAAGGCCAATTACACTGCCAGCGCCCAAGTCTTTTAATGTAACGCCTTTCATGCTCTTTAATGAAATAAGTAATAGCGTTAAGGCAGCTACGGCAAAACGGCAGCCGACAAAAAACATAGGTGATGAAAAATTCAGTGCGTACTGCACAGTAAGAAATGTTCCACCCCAAATGACCGTAATCAAAATGAGAGCTAATTGAGGAACTTTGCTTGAACTCAGATAAGTTGGTGACATACTCAAACTAAAAGAAATTGTGCAATATACTGCACATATTGCGCTATTCTTCTGTTTTGTGCAATATATTGCTCAAATTTTCTTTATTCATCTATTTTATGAGCCAGTCGAGTAGCGTTTTACAACATGTAGGCACAAATATCCGTTCATTAAGAGATGAGCGTAGTTTAAGCCAACAGGACTTGGCTGATCGGGCAGGTGTAAGTAGACGTACCATTGCTGCTCTGGAAACAGGCCAAGTCAATATTAGCTTAGCTAAACTCGATGCGATTGCGGCAGTGTTGGGAGTAGATTTTAGAACAATTGTGAGTGCGCCTGAGCTAAAAGAACATGCCCTAGTAAATGCACTCGCTTGGCAAGGTGAAAAGGAAGAAAGTAAGGCAACTTTTCTTGCTTCAGTTCCTTCCCGTTCTCAAGTTGAACTTTGGACATGGTCTTTGGCTGTTGGGGAGTTTTATGTTGCTGAAGCCGATGCCGAAGGATGGCAAGAACTGATTTATGTGTTAGAAGGCGAATTGACCATACAATTTACAGACAGCTCAGAAACCATTGCGGCTGGTTCATCTTTTATTTTTGCCAGTTCAGTGACTTATACCTATATCAATAGCGGTAGCCAAGTACTTAAATTTATTCGTAATGTGGTGTATTGATTCGGAATATATTTTCATATCAGCAATAAAAAAAGAGCCTAAAACGGCTCTTTTTTACATCTTAAAAATTAAAGACGGTTTTCATCTAACAAAAGCTGAGCTTCACGAAGGTTTAAAGTACCTTCATAAATTGCACGGCCTGTGATTGCACCTAAAATGCCTGGTTGGCCTTTTAAGTTACGAACGTCATCAAGGTTGGTTACACCACCAGAAGCGATGACTGGTAAACCTGAGTATTGAGCTAAGTTTACAGTTTGCTCAACGTTTACACCTTGCATCATGCCGTCACGTGCAATGTCTGTATAAACAATGCTAGACACACCTGCATCTGCAAAGCGTTTTGCTAAATCAGTTGCTTTCACGTCGGTAACGTTTGCCCAACCGTCAGTTGCAACCATACCATTCATGGCATCAATACCGACAATGATGTGGCCTGCAAAACGTTTACAAGCTTCTTCTACAAATTCAGGCTCTTGAACGGCTTTAGTACCGATAATGACAAAAGTCACGCCAGCTTCTAGGTAGTGTTCAATCGTTTCTAATGAGCGGATACCGCCACCAATTTGAATTGGTAATTCTGGCTGAGCTTTTGCAATCGCTTCAACAACAGGTTTATGAATAGGCGTACCTGCGAAAGCACCATTCAAATCGACCAAATGCAAACGTCGTGCGCCTTCATTTACCCAATGCTGGGCAGTTGCAACCGGATCGTCAGAGAAAACGGTATCGTCTTCCATACGCCCTTGTTTTAAACGCACACATTTACCATCTTTCAGGTCAATTGCTGGAATGATTAGCATGCTTTCGCTCCTTGCTTCATCATGTTTATGAAATTGTGCACATCTTAGCAAAGTATTGATCAATCGCTAAGCCTTAGAAAAGACTTTTATAACTTTACCCTTGAAGTGCGGTTTGAATCTTTTCAGAAATATGTATTGGTAATACCTTTCGTTTTTTAAGCTCGAGAAATACCAATAGGGCAGCATAGGCGTCAGCAGCTGCATAACTGATTTGTTGTGAAGTAAGCGGTTTTCGCGCCCAATTTGAAGTTCCAACTTTCTTCGAATTGGCAAGATACTGACCAAGTAATAGTGCTACGGCTTTTTGTACACCCATTTGTTGTTTAAAGCCAAAATGGCTAAAACCTTTAGCAAGGTCAATGCAGCTTTCAAGCTTTATGCCTTTTTTGTGAAAAATATGCTTATCATTTTTAAGGCCAAAGCCGACTTTAATTTGTTTTGGATTAGACAAAATGGGCTGTAAAAATTTTAAAGTCGATGAATTGACATGAAATAAATAGGCTTTGTGTTCTGTAGCCAGCTGAATCAAATGTGGGCCAGTTGATACTTCACCTACCTGAAAAGTAGGTTTAGATTCAGAATCAAATCCTAAAAAGGTCGCTACCCTTAATTCTTCTTCAATAGTTTTGCATTGCTCGCTATTTTCAATCACCACAATATTTTGATGGTTAAGATTTTCAAAAGGAGGGAGCTGCTGAATAGAAGTTTTATCAAGAAGGGCAGAGGCTTCAGACATATTTAACAGCGTACAAATGAATAGTGCTATTCACTTTATATATGAATAAAGCCTAGAGAACTAGGCTTTATGTGCATCTTTAAAAATTATTCAGACTGAGATGGGCTACCAATTACAATACTTTCGCTTTTCTCGACATAACCTTCATAGGTTGGAGCCATAATTACGGCAATAACACCAAAAATTAATGCAAGTGGAATAAGCACAATATAAATCCAGCCTAAAACACGCTCCCAGCTTGGCGTTGGACGCTTAGGTCCATAATCATTAGGACCTTCAGTTCCTTTTGCACAGAATAAATAAATGGCAAGGCCAATATTCACGACCGGTACTAGCATCAGTAAAGAGAGCCACCCTGTATTATTGCGGTCATGCAAACGGCGGATGGTAAATACGAAGTTAATATAAATACCGACTATATAAAGAATTGCTATACAGATTAAGCCAAGTGTAGAAAAGTCTGGGGTACCTTCAGGGTTTGTAAAACCAAAAGTAAACATAATAAGTAGAATGGCGGTAACAAGGACTAGCGTAAATAAGAATGTCCAAGCAGCATAAGAGAGTCGCCCAAAACGACCACTAGCTTTAAAGGGGGAATCGTGCTGAAGTGGCTGATTTTCGAAAGGTGAATTCATTTTGTTTTCCTGATCATTTGGTTTTATTTAAAAGTATAAATATTCAATATTTTGTTGAATAAAACATCATTCTATAAATGATTAGTTGTTATTGTAAATAAAAAAAAGATCAGGCCATCTCGACCTGATCTTTTTCAGTTTTAAATCAGATTAAATATTCCATTCCACAAAGTTTTTCAGTAACTGCAAACCAGCAGTGTGACTTTTCTCTGGGTGGAATTGAGTCGCGAATAAATTATCTTTGTGAATTGCTGTGCAGAAGTTCACGCCATACTCACATGTTGCAGCCACAAGATTTTCATCTTTAGGTTCAACATAGTAGCTGTGTACAAAGTAAAAGCGGGCATCTTGTTCAATGTTGTTCCACATCGGGTGGCTTGGGTCCATTTGGTGAACTTGGTTCCAGCCCATGTGTGGGACTTTCAAACCTTCCATTTGAGGGAAGTGTTTTACTATCCCGTCAAAAATACCCAAGGCATCTACACCGCCGTTTTCTTCTGAGCTTTGTAGTAGTGCCTGCATGCCTACGCAAATTGCAAGAACAGGTTTATTAAAAGCTGCTTTGCGTACAACTTCATCAATCCCTGCTTCACGCATGCCTTGCATACAGTCACGCATTGCCCCAACACCAGGGAAAACAATTTTATCGGCTTGTGCAATTAATTTTGGATCATTTGTCACATCGACGGTTGCACCTACATACTCAAGTGCTTTAGCGGCTGAGTGCAGATTACCCATGCCATAATCAAGCAATGCGATACGTGTCATTAGAGGCTACCTTTTGTCGATGCAATCGTGTTTTCAGCACGTGGATCAATTTCACATGCCATACGTAAAGCACGAGCTAGTGCTTTAAATACACTCTCGATTTGATGGTGGCTATTTTTACCTTTCAAGTTATCGATGTGTAAGGTCATAAGCGCATGGTTTACGAAACCTTGGAAAAACTCGGAAAATAAATCTACGTCAAAGGTACCGATGCGCGCGCGAGTAAATGGAATATCCATAAATAAACCCGGACGACCAGACAAATCTACAACCACACGAGATAAAGCTTCGTCTAATGGCGCGTAAAAATGCCCATAACGACGTAAACCTTTTTTATCACCTAAAGCTTGTGCAAAAGCTTGTCCAAGCGTGATACCGCAGTCTTCTACGGTATGGTGATCGTCAATCTCTAAGTCTCCATCACAATGAATATCGATATCAAATAAGCCATGTCGCTTGATTTGATCAATCATATGGTCTAAAAATGGAACTCCGGTGTTTAGTGTGCCTTGACCAGTACCATCGAGATTTAAACGAACTCGAATTTTGGTTTCATTGGTATTTCTAACCACTTCACTGATACGTTGCGTCATGGACACGTTCCTCAAAAAACGTCAAAAATGATTGGATGTTAACGACAATTTCGCTGTGACGAATTCGTGACAGCATCATAGTTTGCTCAGGAGGGTTAATCAATGCCTATTACCGTACATGCTTATAGTTCTCTAGATAATTCAGAGATCCGCGATCAGCTTGAGCGACTGTATGACACAAGTCCGGAGTTTGGTGACGGGCACGATGCGATTGAACAACTTGAACAAGATTTACAACAGTATACCACGCTATACACTGCCGAATTTAACACCAAAATTATAGGTGCAATCTGGTGTTCAGGACAAGGTGAAAGCAAGGTGCTTGAATATATAGTTGTACACCCTGCAAATCGTGGACGCGGAGTAGCAGAGCGTCTAGTTGAAGAAGCTTGTCGTATAGAAGAAGCAAAAGGCGTTAAAATTTTTGAGCCAGGTTGTGGTGCAATTCATCGCTGCTTAGCTCATATTGGAAAATTGCACAGTTAAAAACCTATTTTTACGACACTTGTGATTTAAAATTAAACACTTGTTACAAAAAATGCGGAAGTTGCTTGACGTCCTCCCATAAACATTGTTTAATACGCCCACTTCGGCGTGATAGCTCAGTTGGTAGAGCAACGGATTGAAAATCCGTGTGTCCCCAGTTCGATCCTGGGTCTCGCCACCATTATTTGTGTTTTCAATCCCTGATCCCATCAGGGATTTTTTTTGAGTATAAAAAATACTCATTTAAATCAAAAACTCAGGATAATTGTTGACTATTGTTCTGAGATACGGCTTAATACAGGCCATCGGCGTGATAGCTCAGTTGGTAGAGCAACGGATTGAAAATCCGTGTGTCCCCAGTTCGATCCTGGGTCTCGCCACCATATTCGAAAAAGCCCCATACTTTAAGTATGGGGCTTTTTTCATGTCTATTTATTTGATTCGTGAGTAGAATGACTTCACTTGTGTATAACTCTCATTTTATCCACAAGTAAAGTGAGTTATCCCAAAGTCTGGCTTTATTTCCTAAAGCTCTTCATTTGAAGAAGCGCCTTTAGTCATGAGGGTTGTCACTAATAAGACGTTTTCCTAAACATACTGCTTCTACTTCGTCATAGCCGAGCTGCTCGTAAAAATTCAACACATTCAGATTATCTTTGCGCACTAATAATTGTAATTTGGGACAGCCACGCGCCATAAGCCGCTTCTCAAGCTGTTGAACAAGCGCTGTGGCTATTCCTAAGCGTTGTTGGTGGGGGTGAACAGCCAGATAATTAATCCAGCCTCTATGGCCGTCGTAGCCGCCCATAAGCGTGCCAATCAGTTGCTCATCCTTAATAGCAACGAGGAATAAATCGTCCTGCTGCGAAACTTTCCTGAAAATATCCGTTTCAGGGTTATTCCAAGGGCGAGTTAGGCCACAGCTTTCCCATAAACTGACCACATCATCCAGATCTGCATTTGTAAATTGGCGAATAATGAACATATGGATTTCTACTTTTTGTTTTGATGTATTGAAAAGATAAAATAAAAATTCGAACTTGAGCAGTAGTTTGTGAATAATTTACACAAATAAAAAAGCACCCCCGTAGGAGTGCTTAAATTAAAAGTATGACTTAAGCTGATTTTGCAACTGGTGTTGGTTGAAGCATTTGGCCTGTTTCTTCGAAGTTTGCATGCCAAGACAATGCTTCACGAAGTAAGTGAGGTGTATGTCCGCCTTTAGCACATGCACGATCAAAGTAGTCATTTAATGCATCACGGTAAAGCGGGTGTACGCAGTTGTCGATAATAGCGCGAGCGCGTTCACGAGGTGCTAAACCACGTAAGTCTGCTAAACCTTGCTCTGTCACTAAAATATCAACGTCGTGTTCACTATGATCAACGTGACTCACCATTGGCACGATAGAAGAAATATCTCCGCCTTTAGCAATAGATTTGGTTACAAAGATTGCCAAGTGCGCATTACGAGCGAAGTCACCTGAACCACCAATACCGTTCATCATTTTAGTACCACACACGTGAGTTGAGTTCACGTTACCGTAAATATCAAACTCAAGTGCAGTATTAATACCGATAATACCTAGACGACGTACAAGCTCAGGGTGATTAGAAATTTCTTGTGGACGAAGCACTAATTTGTCTTTGTAAGCTTCGATATTGCCAAAAACTTTTTCACCACATTTTGCTGAAAGCGTAATTGAACTACCAGAAGCAAATTTCATTTTGCCTGCATCAATTAATTCAAAAGTACAGTCTTGTAGTACTTCTGAGTACATGATGAGGTCTTCAAAATTAGAATCTTTTAAACCTGTTAGTACAGCGTTTGCAATTGAACCGATCCCTGCTTGGAGTGGACCAAGGTTTTTCGGTAAACGACCTTCAGCCACTTCTTTTTCAAAGAATGCTATAAGGTGATTGGCAATGCCTTGAGTCTCATCATCTGGTGGAGTGACTGTCGATGGAGAGTCATGTGTATCGTTAAATACAATACCAACAATTTTCGAAGGATCGATTTGGATAGCTGTTGTACCAATACGTTCATCCACTTTTGTTAATGGAATTGGCGTACGTGTTGGGCGGTAAGTTGGAATATAGATATCGTGCAAACCTTCAAAGCTTTCGCTTAAAGAAGTGTTGATTTCAACAATTACTTTTTCGGCAAAAATCGCAAAACTTGCAGAGTTACCAACAGAAGTTGTTGGAATAATGCCACCATCTTCAGTAATCGCAATTGCTTCAATGACCGCAACATCTGGACGTTTAAGTTGCTGGTTACGCATTTGCTCAACAGTTTCTGACAAGTGTTGGTCAATAAACATGACTTCGCCGTTGTTAATTGCGCGGCGTAAAGTGTTATCCACCTGGAATGGCATGCGACGAGATAAAACACCTGCTTCCGTGAGTTGTTTGTCTAAGTCATTACCTAAGCTAGCACCCGTAATTAACGTGATTTTTAACGGATTCTTTTTTGCAAGCTCTACAAGTGCTTGTGGAACAGCTTTAGCTTCACCGGCACGAGTAAAACCACTCATACCAACGGTCATTCCATTTTCGATGAATTGCGCAGCTTGTTCAGCACTGATGACCTTGTCATGAAGAGAAGCTAGGCGAATACGACTTAAAGACATTGGACATCCTCAATATTGTCAAAACATACCGGATTTTAGCTATGAAAAAATGAAAAGTGCATAGGTGTTAGGCTAAGGTCTAATTTTTTAAATAAATGCGGGTATAACTTATTTTTATGATTTTTAATATATTGATTATTATTGTCTTTTTTGAGGTTTAAAATAGCGCTTTAAATGTTCAATTGCTCAAATTAAAAGCGCTCACTTAAAGTTTGTTTGATTTTTTCTAAAGGATTGTGCGTTGTATTTTCTTCAGGGGCGGGTTTTGGAATTGGTAAAGAAATAATAACCTCTAAACCGCCTTGTTCACGATTGTGAATCTGTATTTCACCTTGGTGAATATCGACAATACGTTTAACAATGGCAAGACCCAAACCGCTTCCCTGAATCGTTCTAGCCGAGTTGCCTCTTACAAAAGGTTGCATTAATTCTTCAATTTGATCTTCTGGAATGCCTTCACCATGGTCAGCAACCGTAATTAAAATATGTTCATTTTCAACCTTTGCACTGAGTTCGATCGGTTCAGCACCATAACGCTTGGCGTTATTAATGAGGTTGGCAATAAGTCGTTTTAAAGAGAGACTGCGTGCAGGAATGATAGGAACATCCTGCATGTTAAAGCGAATATCAAGGGGTTTAAACTGAACCACCAATTCTTGTAAAAGAATATTGATATTAGTGTCTTTTAATTCCTCATCTGAACCATCGCGCATATATGAGATGAACTGATTTAGAATCGCATCCATATCATCTACGTCATAAACCAGACCTTCACGTAGAAACTCATCAGGTAGCATCTCTGCAGTTAAACGAATACGTGTGAGAGGAGTCCTTAAATCATGTGAAATTCCCGCTAGCATGATTCGTCTTTCACGCTCCGTTTGTTCAAGCGTATATACCATACGGTTAAACGCTTGGTTTACTTGGCGAATTTCTAAAGGGCCATGGTTAGTATCTAAATAAGGTGCAGTTCCAGACTTACTGTATTCGTTGGCAGCATTTTGCAAACGACGTAATGGTCGGTTCATTTGTCGAACCAAAATTAAAATAATGATGGCCGAAACTAATGGGACACCCACAACCCAGCCTACCAGTAGCTCGGGGCTATAGTTGGCATAGGTTTTTAAAGGTTCACGAACCCAGTTACCATGCATTTCTGGTGTTTGAATCCAGATACGTGGGCTAGGTTTAAATTGGAAATAGACAGTAACGTCTTTTGCGCCAATTTCATTTGCCAGTTTTTGCTCAACTTGGTTGGTAAAAAACTCGGCAATAATTTTATCGCGGACACTTGGATATTCTTTGGGGTTCGTGACATATTCAATGCCAACCCGATTGCGTAACCATGTGTCGACGTCAACTTCGCTATCACGATGAAAAATACGAATATTAGGGTTATTTACCAGTTCTAGTTCAACTGCTAGATAGCGTGCATGTTGCTGAATTTCAGGTAAATAGAGGGTTCGCCAAAAAAACCACAATGACATAAATAAGCTAAAGAGTACCACGAGCAGTACCAAAATTGTGGTACGCATGGCCGCAGAACGTGGCTTAATCTTATCGAGAAAACGTTCCCATCGGGTCCGTTTACGCTCTGAGTACGCAACGTAGTCGGTAAAGGTTTGCGGTGGTATTGGCTCTAAACTCACTCTATTTTATCTCAAGCTTATTCAGCACCATCCGGAACAAACACATAGCCTACGCCCCATACAGTTTGAATGTAACGTGCGCGTGCCGGGTTATCTTCAATTAAGCGGCGTAGACGAGACACTTGAACATCAATAGAACGTTCCATTGCACCCCATTCACGGCCACGAGCCAAGTTCATGAGCTTGTCGCGTGTTAAAGGTTCACGTGGATGCTGTACCAAAGCTTTTAATACGGCAAATTCACCTGTAGTCAATGTAACGATTTGACCCTCACGAGTCAGTGTACGTGTAGATAAATCTAGAGACCATGGACCGAAGCTAACCACTTCAACTTGTTGGCTTGGCGCACCCGGAACTTCACGTACCTGACGACGCAATACTGCGCGAATACGTGCTAAAAGTTCATTTGGGTTAAATGGTTTTGGTAAATAGTCATCTGCGCCGGCTTCAAGACCAGCAATACGGTCAGAGTCACTACCACGTGCAGTTAACATGATAATTGGAGTATCAATATTTGACTGACGTAAACGACGACAAATACTTAAACCATCTTCAACGGGCAACATAAAGTCGAGCACGATAAGTGAAAATAACTCACGTTGTAATAAACGATCCATTTGTGAGGCATCATGGGCAGTTTTTACAACAAAGCCTTTATCTTCCAAAAAACGTTGCAAGAGGGTACGTAAACGCACATCGTCATCGACCACTAAAATGCGCTCGACACGATCCGTTTCGTTATGTACGGTTTCAGGATGTTCAGCAGGTACAACTAAACTCATGATGTACTCCCTTTTAAAGTCATAATTTATATATTATTGGATCGGTTAGGCTTATTGCCAACAAGCCCTCAGTATAATGCCGATGTTCTTGTTAAGACTATGTATCAATTTGCTCAAAATTACAATTTTCGTAGGGGCTTGAAACCAAAAAACAACATCTTATGCCCATAATTTAGCAAAGCCTTAAAGAAAAACTCAAATATTTGGCTATTTACCTCTTTCTCATCGATTAAATTCTAATAAATATTTGTTTCAAATAAATTATTTTAAAAATGAGTTTCGGTTTTTAAGTTCTAATTTTTAATTTATTCATTTGTGGTTTAAGTATGAGAACTTAATAATTTATTTAGAAAGATAAGAAAAACTATATTTTGATCGTTCTGGCAATGTATCAATATGTTCTTTTTCTCATAATTTATATTAAAAATTTTCTTTAATTAAAGAAGAATCTATAAATTTCATATTTTTTAAAAGGTAAAAGGCTAGCTTAAAGGCCCAAATGAGTCACAGAAAAAACTTTTTTACGGCCATAAGAATGTGAAAAATTCATAGTCAATACAAAAAAACGTTTTGAATACGCAAACAAGTGTGGATTTTATGGTCTTGGTCTTTATAATCAGTGCTTTTAAACTTTATCCTTGTGGGATCAAACACGATGACTGACTTAGTTCAGCAGTTGGCAAGTGAGCTTGCCGTACGTCCAAACCAAGTAGAAGCTGCCATCCGCTTAATTGATGAAGGTGCCAGTGTTCCATTCATTGCCCGTTACCGTAAAGAAGTAACACAAGGTTTAGATGATACGCAGTTACGCCAATTAGATACTCGTTTAGCGTATTTACGTGATTTATATGAGCGCCGTGAAAAGGTCATTCAGTCATTGCAAGAACAGAATAAATTGAATGATGACTTGTTGGCGCGGGTGAATGCAGCCGAAACAAAAAATGCTTTAGAAGAAATTTATGCGCCGTACCGTCCTAAACGTACGAGCAAATCTTTCAAGGCGAAAGAAGCGGGCCTTGGACCAATTGCCGAAAAAATTATTTCAGAACAAATTGATCCGACAGAAGCATTGGCTGGTTTTAGTCATGAAGACTATCCGGACGTTGAAAGTCAATTAGACGCAATCCAGCATATTCTGATTGATGACTGGGCACAAAACATTCCTCTTACTACAGAATTAAAAGCAACTTTTGCAAAAACAGCAGTATTAAAAAGTACTGTTGCATCTGAAGAGAAGAAAGAAGTGGGCAAAAAGTTCCGCGATTACTTTGAATTCTCTGAAGGCCTAAACAAATTACCATCACATCGTTTATTGGCGATGTTACGTGGCCGCCAAGAAAACGTACTTGGTTTAAAAGTTGATGGCGAAGATGATGCACCATTGGCTCGTATTGAAACTGAATACAACCTTGATCAGATTCAGCCACAAACACGTCAAGATTTCTTAAAACAAACTGCAAAATTATTCTGGTTAGGTAAAGTTCGTCCTCAAATCGAGCATTCATTACTTACAGAAAAACGTCTTGCTGCTGAAGCAGAAGCAATGCAGGTGTTTGCTGAAAATCTTCGTCACTTATTGTTATCAGCGCCAGCTGGTAGCCGTACGACTTTGGGTGTTGACCCTGGTATTCGTACTGGTGTGAAACTAGCTGTGGTAAGCGAAGCTGGTGATGTACTTGCACATAGCACGATTTATCCATTTGCGCCTAAAGAAGATAAAGAAGGCTCAATTGCTGAGCTTGCACGTCTATGTCGTGAATACAATGTCGAGCTTATTGCTATTGGCAATGGTACTGCGAGCCGTGAAACAGAAGCTGTTGTAGCTGAAATGATGGCTGCAAATACAGATCTTAAATTAACTCGCGTAACCGTAAGTGAAGCAGGCGCTTCTGTTTACTCTGCAAGTGAACTTGCTGCGGCGGAACTGCCAGAGCTTGATGTTTCAATCCGTGGTGCAGTTTCTATTGCGCGCCGTTTACAAGACCCGCTTGCTGAGCTTGTTAAAATTGATCCGAAGTCGATTGGCGTAGGTCAATATCAACATGATGTGAACCAAACTGGTTTAGCAAAAACGCTTGATGCAGTTGTAGAAGACTGTGTGAATGCTGTTGGGGTAGATGTAAATACTGCTTCACCAGCAATCTTGGCTTATATTGCAGGTTTAAACAAAGCAATTGCACAGCAAATTGTTGAATACCGTAAAGAGCATGGCCGTTTTGACACACGTCAGGCACTTAAAAATGTACCGCGTCTTGGCGAACGTACTTTTGAACAGGCTGCTGGTTTCTTGCGTATCCAAAATGGTTCAGAGCCATTAGATGCATCTGCTGTTCACCCTGAAAGTTATGGTCTTGTTGAGAAAATTGTTGCAGCAAAAGCTACAACGGTAAAAGACATTATTGGTAATACCGAAATTATTCGTCAGGTAAAAGCAGAAGAGTTTGTTGATGACAAATTCGGTTTGCCAACTATTCAAGACGTTTTAGCAGAACTTGAAAAACCGGGCCGTGACCCTCGTCCAGAATTCCGCACAGCTAAATTCCGTGAAGACATTACTGAAGTTGCTCAGTTGACTGAAGGTATGCAGCTTGAAGGTGTTGTGACGAATGTGACGAATTTTGGTGCTTTTGTTGATATTGGTGTGCATCAAGATGGTTTGGTTCATATCTCTGAATTAGCCAATGAGTTCGTTTCTGACCCGCATAAAGTGGTAAAACCAGGTCAGATCGTACAAGTGCGTGTTATGCAAGTTGATGTTGAACGTAACCGTGTAAACTTAAGTATGCGTGCAGAAGGTGCGGCACCTGTGAAAGCACAGCGTCCCCCACGTCGTGAACAAAATAACGAACAGCGTTCTGAGCGTAAACCACAAGGTAAACGTCCACAACCGCGTAAAGATCAAGTTGAACGTCCGCAGCGTAGTAAGCAAGAAAAACCACAAGAGCAAAAAATTGGTGGTTTTGGTGCATTATTATTGCAAGCAGGAATTAAGGGTTCTAAATAAGAGCCTTTAGAGAACTTAAAAAAGCCTCCTAAACGGGAGGCTTTTTTATTGTTTCTAAATCGTCTTCTAAATGGCTAGCGCTATGTTTTATTAAAACATCAGGCTCATAAAGATGAGGTGAATCTTAAGATCAACAAAAACGTCGTGAAATCTACAATCAACTATACAACGTTATAGCATAACTCAACTTTAACCCGATTCAGTTGTCAGACAATATCGATAAAGCCTTGAAGTAAGTTCCTCACTTTCAGGCAGTTACATTAAAAATTGATTGTTTTTTTATATTATAAATGGTTGTTTTTATGCCGGCTTTAGAACTGAAAAATAGATTTCACGTAAACGACCTCCTTTCGGGAGTGGTCGTATTTCTCGTGGCCTTACCCTTATGTTTGGGTATTGCCTTAGCCTCAGGTGCTCCAATTATTTCTGGCATTATTGCTGGAATAGTGGGTGGAATTATTGTTGGCCTGCTGAGTGGCTCTCATATCAGCGTTTCTGGCCCAGCAGCAGGGTTGACTGCGGTCATCCTTGTACAACTCGATCAATTAGGCGGCAATTATGCCGCCTTTTTATTGTGTATTGTATTTGCAGGAATTTTACAAATTCTGTTTGGTGTATTTAAGTTGGGTTTCTTTGCCAACTTTATTCCAAACAATGTCATTTTAGGATTGTTGGCAGCCATTGGTGCCATTCTGATTGTGACACAGTTACCTTATTTATTTGGGTTGACTGATTTTTCATGGAAAGAAGTTTGGACTGCTACACCGGATACGTTTATCCAAAAATTTGATGCTGGAGCAGCATTGATTGGACTGCTGAGCTTATTTTTAATTTTAGCTTGGGACAGTAGCCCACTTAAAAAGTTAGCGTTGCCTTCTGCCTTAATTGCCGTGGTACTCGCAGCAGTTTTTAACTTTGTTTTAATAAGTATCGGTTCTTCATGGGCTGTGCAAAGTAATAATTTGATTCAACTACCAAATATATTACAAGCACCAGAAGAGGTATTGGTTTTTCCTGACTTTAGCTATTTAGCTGAACCATTAATTTATACCGGAGCCATTACACTTGCGATCGTGGCATCTTTAGAAACATTACTAAATTTAGAAGCGGCCGATAAGCTTGATCCTCAAAAGCGTTCATCTCCACCTAATCGTGAGTTATGGGCGCAAGGAGCAGGTAATATTGTGTCGGGTTTAATTGGCGGAATGCCAGTGACCTCAGTGATTGTCCGTAGTTCTGTAAATGCCAATACAGGTGCACGTAGTAAATGCTCAACCATTATTCATGGTGTGTTGTTACTACTTGCCATTCTATTTTTTGTCCCACTCATGAACATGATTCCTTTGTCTGCACTTGCAGCAATTTTGATCGTGACTGGTTTTAAACTGACTCATCCAAAGTTATTCAAACAGCTTTACCAAAAGGGTTGGAGACAGTTTTTACCATTCATTATTACCTTGGTTGCAATCTTGCTGACAGATTTATTAACCGGAATCTTGGTGGGGCTATTTACCAGTAGTGCATTTATTTTATATGGCAACTTCAATAAAGGTGTTCGTGTTTATAAAGAAAAGCATTTACATGGAATCGTGACGCGTATTGAGCTTCCTTCACAAGTGACTTTTCTAAATCGTTCCGCACTCATTTCTGCCTTGGAACATGTTCATAAAGATCAACAGTTGATTATTGATGCCACTCAATGTGATTCGATTGATCCGGATATTTATCAAGTCATTCAAGACTATCAAAATGAGACGGCAGTTAAACGCCAAGTCGACCTTAAGCTTATTGGATTTAAGCAGCACTATGAGGAGGTAGATGATGCAGTACTGGATATCTACATTAGTACGAGAGATCTACAACGTAAATTAAGTCCACAGCAAGTCATTACTTTACTTAAAGAAGGAAATGAACGTTTCGTAAAAAATGAGCGCTTGCAACGTGATATTTATCGCCAAATTCGTGTTACTGCAGATGAAGGCCAGCACCCAATTGCTGCCGTTTTG
The DNA here is from genome assembly GCF_027855455.1 of Acinetobacter sp. AOR01_HL. Lineage (NCBI taxonomy): Bacteria > Pseudomonadati > Pseudomonadota > Gammaproteobacteria > Moraxellales > Moraxellaceae > Acinetobacter > Acinetobacter sp. AOR01_HL. The sequence continues at coordinate 47,009 of NZ_JAKTIM010000014.1, forward strand.
GGCTGTATGGACTCACGTGCTCCAACTGAAATGATTTTTGATGTGGGTATTGGTGATCTATTTAGTTTAAGGATTGCAGGAAATATTGCAGGTCAAAAGGTATTAGGCTCGCTTGAGTTTGCTTGTCAGGCCAAAGGCTCAAAAGTCATTTTAGTTTTAGGCCATACTGACTGTGGTGCAGTGACTAGTGCATGTCAGTTACGCTTACAGCAAAAGCAAATCTCTGATGTCAAAGAGATGCCGCATATTCAATATGTGCTTGGTCCGCTCATGCATTCGGTAGAAAGCGTATATGACATTATGCAACCCCGTGAATTAAACAAGACCTTCGTAAATCAGGTAACTGCTATGAATGTTCACTACAATATCCAATATATTATTAATAACAGTACGGTACTTAAAGACTTATTGGATCGTGGTGAAATAGCGATTGTTGGCGCGATTTACGATGTTAAAACAGGGCATGTCGAGTTTTTAGATGCGTAAATAGAATCAAATAAAAAAGCGCCTTTCATGAGGCGCTTTTTTATTTAAGTTCGCTGAATATTTTAAATTACCAATGCTCACCTGGGAAAATGCGTGCATATGCTTTTTGCACCCAGTTAAGTTTTTCAGCTTTTTTGCCTTTTGCGGCGTCTGAACTTGGAAACAGACGGAAACCAATCGACATAAACATATTGTTAATGCCAGGGGCCACTGAATAGGTCATAGAAGCCAAACGGCCTAAGTTAGTTGCAATACGTTTTGGACGTCTCACAATTGCATAAGCAATTAAATCGGCTGCTTGCTCAGGTGAGAGAGTCGGTACATATTTATAAATCTTGGTTGGCGCAATCATTGGTGTACGCACTAAAGGCATGTAAATTGAAGTAATTGCAATTTTATGTGCATGAACTTCTGCCGATAGACAACGGCTAAATGCATCAAGCGCAGCTTTAGAAGCAACATAAGCCGAGAAGCGGGTTGCATTTGCTAATACACCAATCGAACTAATATTGATAATTTGCCCATCTTTGCGTTGAATCATGTGAGGCAAAATATTGAGCACTAAACGTACAGCGCCAAAGTAGTTTAATTGCATAGTACGTTCAAAGTCGTGGAAACGATCATAAGACTCATGAACAGCACGACGAATAGAGCGACCTGCGTTATTAATTAAAATATCAATATGGTCAACAGAAGCTAAAATCTCTTTAGAAACCTGATCAATCATTTCCATGTCATTCAGATCACATGGGAAAATTGATGCCTGACCGCCACGGCTTTCAATATCTGCTTTGACTTCTTCTAATGTTTCTTGAGTACGGGCAACCAGTAAAACATGCGCACCAGCATCAGCAAGTTTATTGGAAATCGTTAAACCGATTCCACTTGAGGCGCCTGTCACTAAGATGACTTTACCTTGTACCTTTTCCTGGAACAGAGCTTCTAATTTTTTATTCACAGCATTTTACCTAAGTAGGGGCAGGGGCTATTTATTCCGGTATGTAATTTTTATTTTTACAACCGTTGGTTCATCCTGATGAACTCCTAAATATTGCCTTATCTTAATAGATGTTTAAAAATTGTCTAGTATGTAAATATATGAAATTTAACAATTTATTTAGAGTAAAAACTCTAAATTATTACCCTAATCCATTAATTATTCTTAATAGTTAAATCACTTAAAAATAAAAAAGCCTCTATATTCCAGAGGCTTGTTAGATGGGTTTAAAATTTATACGGATGAAAGTGCTTGTTCTAAATCGGCAATGAGGTCATCAACATGCTCGATACCAATTGAAAGACGTACCATATCTTCACTTACACCAGCAGCTTTTAGTTCTTGTTCGTTGAGTTGGCGGTGAGTTGTGGTTGCAGGGTGACACGCCAGACTTTTCGCATCACCAATGTTCACAAGGCGGGTAAATAGCTGGAGGGCATCAATGAAGCGAGTACCGCCTTCACGGCCATCTTGAACCCCAAAAGATAAAATTGCAGAAGGTTTACCTTTTACATATTTTTGCGCAAGTTGGTGTTGTGGATGATCTTTTAAGCCTGCGTAATTGACCCATTTTACTTTCGGATGATTTTGCAAATATTCCGCAATTCTTTGTGCATTTTCAGTATGACGTTCCATCCGTAAATTAAGCGTTTCTAGACCCTGTAAAATTAAGAAAACACTGAGCGGGCTAATAGCTGCGCCTGTATTACGTAATGGTACAACGCGAGCCCTTGCTATATAGGCAGCTTCACCTAATGCCTCGACATAGTTCACACCATGATAGCTTGGGTCTGGCGTGTTCAATACTTTAAAACGCTCCGGATATTTACCCCAAGGAAACTTACCGCTATCGATAATCGCACCACCAATACTATTGCCATGACCACCAATATATTTAGTCAAAGAATGTATGACGATATCGGCGCCATATTGGAATGGTTTTAATAAAGCAGGGGTAGCGACTGTATTATCAACAACGACAGGTACGCCATATTCATGGGCGATTTTCGAAATTTCTTCTAGATCGATGATATTTCCAAGCGGATTGCCGATTGACTCAACAAAAACAAGTTTAGTTTTATCATCAATTAAGTTACGTAAACTTTCAGGCTTTTGATAATCAAAAAAGCGAACTTCAATGCCTTGTTTTGGCAGGGTATGAGCAAATAAGTTATACGTTCCACCATATAAAGTTGAGACTGAGGCAATATTATCTCCAGCTTCAGTAATGGTCTGAATTGCGTAAGTAATAGCTGCCATTCCCGATGCCAAAGCTAATGCCCCAATACCGCCTTCTAACGCAGCAAGGCGCTGCTCAAGTACGGCTGTGGTTGGATTCATAATACGGGTATAGATATTGCCTTGAACTTTTAAATCGAAAAGGTCGGCACCGTGTTGTGTGTTATCAAATGCATACGAAGTTGTTTGATAGATAGGGACTGCAACAGCTTTAGTGGTTGCTTCTGGAGTGTAGCCTGCGTGAATGGCTAAGGTTTCATCTTTATAAGTCATGATTACTTCATCTTCGTGAGTTAAATATTGAGCGAGTCTAGCTTAAAATTTATATAGAAAATTGCAGAAATTCTGGTTTGTTATCCAATTTTAGGAATATAGATAGAAAAATATACGCTGAAACGTTGTATAAATCTTATACATAAACATTTTGCAACTTATTGAAAAAGAAAATTGTTTGATAAATCCGTACGATGGAAATCATAACTTCAAGTCATTAGTGTTTTCATCGTATAATACGCGCGATTATTTTGTCGCGTCTTGCGATGTATTGGTTTTTCAATTGAGGAGTCCTGCGTGGCCCAATATATTTATACGATGAACCGAGTGTCTAAGATGGTTCCGCCAAAGCGCGAAATCTTAAAAGACATCTCTTTATCATTTTTCCCGGGTGCCAAAATTGGTGTTCTCGGTTTGAACGGTGCGGGTAAGTCTACCTTGCTTCGTATTATGGCTGGCGTAGATAAAGATTTCTCTGGTGAAGCTCGTGCACAACCTGGAATTAAAATCGGCTATTTAGAGCAAGAACCGCCACTTGATCCGACTAAAGACGTTCGTGGTAACGTTGAAGATGGTGTGCGTGAAGCTTTAGATGCTTTAGAGCGTCTTGATCAGGTATTTGCAGAATATGCAGACCCAGATGCTGATTTTGATGCGCTTGCGAAAGAGCAGGAAAAATTAGAATCAATTATCCATGCTTGGGATGCACATAACCTAAATAACCAGCTTGAAATCGCGGCAGATGCCTTGAACCTTCCAGCTTGGGATGCAGATGTAACTAAGCTTTCTGGTGGTGAACGCCGTCGTGTAGCACTTTGCCGTTTATTGCTCTCTAAACCAGATATGTTGCTTCTTGACGAACCAACGAACCATTTGGATGCAGAGTCTGTATCTTGGTTAGAGCGATTCTTAAAAGATTTCCCTGGCACAATCGTGGCGATTACGCACGACCGTTATTTCTTAGATAACGTTGCCGAGTGGATCTTGGAGCTTGACCGTGGACACGGTATTCCTTACCAAGGTAACTACACTTCTTGGTTGGAGCAAAAAAATGCTCGTTTAGAACAAGAGCAGAAACAAGAAGAATCTTTTGCTAAAGCATTGAAAAAAGAACTTGAATGGGTTCGTCAAAATGCGAAAGGTCAGCAAAAGAAAAACAAAGCGCGTATGGAGCGTTTTGAAGAGCTTAACTCACGCGAATTCCAACAGCGTAATGAGACCTCTGAAATCTATATTCCACCTGGTCCACGTTTAGGTAACAAGGTTGTTGAAGTAGAAAATATCAGCAAGTCATTTGGTGATCGTTTACTTTACGAAAACTTGTCATTTACCGTACCACCAGCAGCAATTGTAGGTATTGTTGGTCCTAATGGTGCCGGTAAAACTACTTTATTCCGTATGATGACAGGTGAGCAAAAACCTGACACCGGTACTGTAACACTTGGTGATTCAGTTAAAGTTGCTTATGTTGGTCAGATTCGTGACACTTTAGATGATAACAAAACGGTTTGGGAAGAAGTTTCTGGCGGTTTAGACATCTTGAAAGTGGGCGATTATGAAATTGCATCACGTGCTTATATTGGTCGTTTTAACTTTAAAGGCCAAGATCAGCAAAAACGCGTAGGTGAATTGTCAGGTGGTGAGCGTAACCGTTTACAACTTGCGAAAATTTTACAGCAAGGTGCAAACGTTATCTTACTGGATGAACCATCAAACGACTTGGACGTAGAAACTTTACGTGCACTTGAAGATGCAATTTTGGTATTCCCAGGTACAGTAATGGTTGTATCGCATGACCGTTGGTTCCTTGACCGTATTGCGACTCATATCTTGTCATTTGAAGATGAACAACCAGAGTTCTATACAGGTAACTATACCGAGTTTGAAGCTTATCGCCGTGCTAAGCTAGGTGATGACGCTCAGCCTCATCGCAAGAAATACAAAAAAATTAGCGGTTAATTACTGCTAAATTTAAAAACCAGCCTAAGGGCTGGTTTTTTGTTAGAAGGCAAGTTTACTAAAAGCTTCTTGTAAGCAACGTTCAGCATCAGGATGTCCCTGACTTGCTGCTTTGTTTAACCACTTTTCAGCTTCAGTGTAGTTTTTATCTAAACCAAATTGACCATTTAAATAGCCAATACCAAGTTTAAAGGAAGCGTCAGCATTACCTCTTAAAGCTGCACGGAGGTAGCACCACATCGCATTGCGGTCATTTGGGGTAATATCTAACCAATTCTGCATACGTTCATGATCTTGTATGGCTAACTCTTCAAAGCGTAAGCCTTGTTCAATTTCATCCTCAGCTTGTGAATGCATATCGGCTGGTAAGTTTTCAAAGGCAAACAAGTGATTAAGCCCATGCTTGATTGTTTTCATATTCATGACAGTCTCCCCTTGTTCCTCAATTTGATTGAATTGACTCACACTTTTAAGCTAGTCCCTTATATGAAAATCTTATGTTATTTTTTGTAAATCTGATATAGCGCATTTGGATGAAAAATGATGAAGTTTTAGCTTACATAAAAGTTACACGTGTTTTTACGCTTAGCGAAATTTCTATAAAAGTATTGGTATACAAACATGAAAATAGAATTTAAAAAGTTTAAGAACAAATGATTATTCAAAATAAAAAAATTGAGAAAATTTATAAATATCAAACAAAAGAAATTTTCTTAAACAAAACCAGCCTAAGGGCTGGTTTTGTTTTTTAGATTAGTAAGGGTGCTTATTTAGTAAAGTCACCTCGTAAATCTGACAAGATGAGAGAAGGAGCTACCGTCACTATATCAAATGCCATCGCTAAAGGATAAAGCGCCATACGCGTTACACGTTTAAACGGATGTTTCTTGGTTATTTCATCTTTTTGTTGTAAGGCGATTGGATATGGAGTTGGAATCGTTTGTTGAACTTTTAAAGTAGGGCTGGTTTGATAAATTTGGCCTTTAAAACGAATAATAGCGTAAGGATATAAAAGCTGTGTTTGGTTCTCCATAACCATAAAATGATTTTTAAACCCTAAATTTTTTAAATTATCTTTCTGTTGATCAGAGAGTTTTGAAGCGGGAATATTGTATTGAAACTTGAGTTCACCATGAAAATGCGTAGGATCATCCATTTCAAGTAGTAGAGGAGATGGAATAATTAAAGTTCTTTGATTTACAGGAATATTTTTAATGATATTTAAAAATTCCGAACTTCCTTCGGTCATTAAATAATTAAAGTCTTGACCTATAAATACGATGCCTTGTTCTTGCTGGTTTTTAACGGCTTGCCCAAGTGCAATAATTTGATCTGTCTTTAAAATAGTTGTTTGGACCTCAGTCGTCTCATTCGGCAGGGCAGTCGATAATATAGAAGTTGCACATCCACTTAAGCCAAGACAAGTTACTAGTAGGCAAGTGGTCAACGTTTTATACATAAGCATTACTCGTAAAAAATTATTTTTGTGAAGATAAAAAATGGCTTAGCTTTAAGTGAAAAGAATGAAACCAATAAATCAATGTTTTGTAATTTTATTACATGCTAGGTGCCTGCTATAGTGGCTTTGTTCAACTTTTTAGTTTAATGGTGTGCTGTTGCCACGTTCTGCACTTTTTATGTCCGTCTTATTCTGTTTGCTTATATTCCAAAGTTTATGGAATGTGGCAGCGGCATTTTGCGCCCATGAGAATCAGGAAAAAGCATTACATCATTTTGGGCATCATGCAGCGTTGAGTTATGAAGCTTCACAGCATAGCCATACTGAAAAGACAGAAGTTGAAGGGACTATGCATAAAGCTCCCTTAAGCTTGTCCGATCATCATGACCATTTACCTTCATGTTTTCATGTTGTGATTGTAGAAGCACAAGAAAAAATTGTTTCACCTTTAATACAGTCATCTGAGTCAAAACAACAATATTATTGGTCCAATTCTTATAAGTCCCCTCATATCTCTAAACAAGACCCTCCTCCTATTTTAACCCTGCTATAGGTGGGGTAGCCGAAAAATAACCCACCAGAAATATTATTTATTTCATAGGGTTACTTTATGTCTATTTTTTTATACGAAAAACGTTTCGTTAGTCTGAGCTCATCTTGGATACTTAAATCATTAGTTGTTGCGGTTGCGCTTTCAACTAGTGTTGTAACAACTGCGGCTAATTCAAATCAAAACCTTGCTGAAAATACTCAACCGCAGCGTATACAGAATGTTTTAACGTTTGAGCAAGTACTAGAGCAGGTTAAGCAATTTCAGACACAAACAGGAATTTGGCAAGCTCAACAAGATATCGCAGAGAGCAATATCAGACAGAGCCAGTTATGGGAAAATCCGACGGTTTCTGTACAGCAAACGGGTTTTAAATCTGGAAAAGATCAGGAACTAGAACTTGGTATATCGCAAAAACTAGATGTTTTTGGTGTACGTTCCGCAGCAAAAAAACTGGCAAGTGTCCAGCAAAATCAAGTTGAGTTAAATCAGGTTTTATATGATGCTCAGCTAAAGCTTGCTGTCAAATATTTATGGTCACAAGTTTCGATTTTGGAGCTTGAACATGAAGTTGCTAAAGCCCAGTTAAGAACGAGTAAGAACCTTTTAGATGCTACTCGTTTACGCTTTCAGGCCGGTAGTATTGCTCAGGTTGATTTAGACCGGACTTTAATGACGCATGTTGAAAACCAACGTTTATATCAGGAAGTTGAATTATCACTAAGTAGTGCCAAAAGAAAATTGGCGAACTTATGGGGTGAGACTGAAGATAACTTCACCTTACGGCCAGATATAAAAAGTGCGTGGCCTTTAAAAAATGAAGGTGACATCGATCAATACTTAAAACAGAATTTGTTAGAACAGTCCATGCGACTTCAAGCCATCCAACAAAATTCTGAAATTAATTATTTAAAAGCAAAAAATCGTCCAACACCTACCGTAAATATGGGCGTAGTTCGTAGTAAAACCGCAGAAACGAGCAGTACCGAAAATCAGATACGAGTAGGTATTGCGGTTCCTTTAAACATTTTTAATCGCCAGCAATATGCGCTGAAAGTTGCCCAAAGCAAACTCAATTTAATTGATCAGCAGCAAAGCTTTTATAAAAAGCAAAGTCTGAATTCTATTCGTACTCTACAGTACGAGTTAGCGGGTTTGAAGCAGCAATATAACTTGATGAATGAGCAACAGATTCCTTTATCAGAGACGGTACAGGAGAAAATGTTGCTTGGCTTTAAAGTTGGTAAATTTGCAATTACCGATGTTCAGCAATCTACCCTTCAATTACAAGAACAACGCTTGAAAAAAGTTCAACTTCTTAAATCTGCTTGGCAAAAAGCAATTGAGGCAGAAAGTTTAGCTCTCGGGATCGATCCAAACATGGTGATGTCTGGAGATGCATTAAATCAAATTAATCAAAATTTATGGCAAGACACCTATAAGTTGCCGACAGTTGGAGGGGCAGAGTAATGTCAGTGAAGAAAATGAAAAACCAATGGCTTATTGCTCTTTTGTTGTTGATTGTCTGTCTTGCTTTAAGTGCTTGGTTATTTTTCTCTGGAAAAAAACAGTCCAATACCGAAAAAAGTGAAGAAGGGCATGCAGAAGGTGAAGCTGGCCATGGTGAGTCTGAAAAAGAGGAAGGAAGTTTAAACCTGACTTCTAAGCAACTGGTTGAATATGGTGTGAAGTTAGAGCAAGTAGGGCGTGGAGAAGTTGAGCAGAGCCTTTCTTATCCTGCCAAACTTGTCGTAAACACAGACCAGCAAGCACATGTCTCTTCAACTTTTTCTGCACGAGTAGACAGCGTAAATGTTGCACTGGGACAACAAGTTGAAAAGGGTCAGGCACTTGCGACTTTATTTGTGCCAGATTTAGTCGATCAACAAGCCAATTTAAGCATGGCGCAAGAAGCGTTGACATTAGCGCAGCAAGATTATCAGCGTGAAAAGCAATTGTGGGAACAAGGTGTTTCAGCACGTCAAGATTATCAGAAAGCTTACAATGCTTATCGTCAGGCGCAAATTCAGGTGCAGGCTGCAAATAGCCGTTTAAGTGCCTTGGGAGCAAATCGCTCAAGTAAAGGTCGATATGTTTTGACTGCACCTTTAAGCGGTGTAATCAGTAATAAAGATATTGTGATTGGTGAGCAAATTGGTCCTGACAAACAGTTATTTGTTATTGATCGTCTAGATCAGTTATGGGTTGAGTTTGTGCTACCAAGTGCAAATACCGATATTCAGCCTAATCAGGAAATTGAATTTAAGTCGCTGCAAACGAATAATATTTTCAAAGCACAGGTGCAAAGCCTAACTTCAGAAGCAGATACTCAAACTGGTCGTTTACAGGTTCGTGCCAAGGTACTGACACCTTCAAAAGAACTACGTCCTAACTTAATGGTCAACGTGTTACTGAAACAAAATAATGCAGCGACTGTATTACGGGTTAACAAGGCAGCGGTACAACAGATTGATGGAAAGAATGTGGTCTTTATTGCAAAACAGGAGAAGGACAAAATTCATTTTGCTCCTGTTGCGGTAGAGTTAGGCAATTATTCTTCAGATGCACAATGGGTCGAGGTTAAATCAGGAATTACTGAAAAGCAGCAATATGTGGCTCAAGGTAGCTTCTTGCTCAAGTCCGAACTTGAAAAAGGGGAGGCTGAGCATGGACATTAATAAACCTGATTTGCCAGAGGCTGAAGGTTTGTTTGATCGGATCATTCAGTTTTCAATTAATAACGCCATTTGGGTCATGATGTTTGTCATTGCTTGGATTGGTGTCGGAATTTATAGCTACCAAAAACTTTCAATTGATGCCGTGCCAGATATCACCAACGTACAGGTACAAATCAATAGTCAGGCTAATGGTTTTACAGCACCAGAAGTTGAGCAAAGGATTACTTATCCGATTGAAAATGCCATGTCCGGCATTCCAAATCTGGAGCAGACTCGTTCAATTTCCAGATATGGTCTTTCTCAGGTCACCATTATCTTTAAAGATGGTACTGACATTTACTGGGCAAGGCAGCTGATTAACCAGCGGTTACAAGAAGCTAAGAGTGCTTTACCCGATAGCATTGATCCACAAATGTCTCCAATTTCAACTGGACTCGGTGAGATTTATCAATGGGTGGTAAAAGCCGAGCCAAATGCCAAAAAAGCAGATGGTTCAGCCTATAGCGCGATGGACCTGCGTGAAATTCAGGACTGGATTATTCGGCCCCAGTTACAACGCGTACAAGGGGTAGCCGAGGTTAATAGCATTGGTGGATATAACAAAACCTATGTGGTTTCACCAGATCTGACACGGTTACAGCAGTTGCAGATTCCACTCACCGATTTACAAGATGCGCTTCAAAATAACAATGAAAACCGCGGTGCTGGATTTATTGAAGAGAATGGTCAGCAACTGACAGTTCGTGTTCCGGGTATGCTGACGTCTATACAAGACATTCAGAACGTTACGGTCGCCACGAAAAACGGTTTACCTATACGGGTTGCTGATGTGGCATCAGTATCGATTGGTCATGACTTGCGTACGGGTGGGGCTACCTATAATGGACAGGAAACTGTTTTAGGTATCGCCATGATGATGATGGGTGAAAACAGTAAAACCATTGCCAAAGCGATTGATCAGAAAGTTCAGGAAATTCAGAGATCACTCCCTCAGGGTATTGTGATTGAAACAGTCTATGATCGTAGCAACCTCGTAGATAAAGCAATTAAAACAGTAGCCAAAAATTTGATTGAAGGGGCGATTTTAGTCATCGTTATTCTTTTCATTTTTTTAGGAAACTTTCGTGCTGCTTTAATCACTGCTTGTATTATTCCATTGGCAATGCTTTTTACCTTAACAGGTATGGCAGAACAAAAAATCAGTGCCAACCTCATGAGTCTAGGAGCTTTGGACTTCGGGATCATTGTCGATGGGGCGGTTGTTATTGTTGAAAACTGTATTCGGCGTTTGGCTGAAGCACAGCATTTAAAAGGTCGCTTATTAACGCGTTCAGAACGCTTTACAGAGGTCTTTCTCGCCGCTAAACAGGCACGCCGACCATTAATATTTGGTCAGATCATCATTATGGTCGTGTACCTACCAATTTTTGCTTTAGCAGGCGTTGAAGCAAAAATGTTCCACCCTATGGCAATGACCGTTGTCCTAGCGTTATTGGGAGCAATTATTTTATCTGTGACCTTTGTTCCAGCAGCAGTAGCTTTGTTTGTTACGGGTGAAGTGAAGGAAAAAGAAAGCCGTTGGATGATGACCTTGAAAAAAGGTTATGCAGGCTTACTCGATAAAGCATATGCCTTCCGATATGTTGTTGTTACAGCAGCAGTCAGCATCTTAATTTTGACAAGTGCGATTGCAACAAGAGTGGGTAGTGAGTTCGCACCTCAGTTAAGTGAAGGTGATTTTGCGTTGCAACTCATGCGTGCTCCAAGCACAGGCATAGAAGAGTCGCTTAAAATTCAGGAGAACGTCGAAAAGCAGTTACTGAAAGCTTTCCCTGAAATTAAAGCCATTTTTGCAAGAACAGGAACAGCCGAGGTTGCTACAGATGTCATGCCTCCTAATATTTCCGATGGTATTGTTTTATTAAAACCACACGATCAATGGCCAAACCCTAAAGAAACGATAGATGAACTGCGTGCCAGAATGCTGCAGTTCGTGAACCAGATTCCTGGTAATAACAGTGAATTTTCACAACCGATTGAACTACGTTTTAATGAGCTTATTTCAGGTGTACGTAGTGATATTGGGGTGAAAATTTTTGGGGACGATATGCAGGTTCTCAATCAGGAAGCGGAAAAAATAGCTCAACAGCTACGTAGCATTCCGGGTGCCAGTGAAGTCAAAGTTGAACAGACTGACGGTTTGCCATTACTGAATGTAGATGTTGATCATGCATTGGCTGCCCAATACGGTCTATCAGTCAAATCTATTCAAGATATTGTGGCTGCCAGTATTGGAGGGCAGAGTGTAGGGCAAATTTTACAAGGTGATAGACGTTTCGATTTTGTGATTCGTTTGCAGGAAAACATGCGTACGCCTCAGCAGTTAGCTCAGTTACCGATTCGCTTACCAAATGGTGGTCTGATTCAGTTACAAGACGTCGCTAAGGTTGAGAATATTCTAGGCTTAGCTCAAGTAAGTCGTGAAAATGGTAAGCGCCGTGTCATTGTGACAGCAAATGTGCGTGATCGTGATCTTGGGTCTTTTGTACAAGAGATGCAAAGCAAACTGGCACAGCAAAAGCTACCTAGCGGCTACTGGTTAGGTTATGGAGGACAGTTTGAGAATCTTGCTTCTGCTACAGCAAGAATGCAAATCGTCGTGCCGATGGCGCTCATCATGATCTTTGTGTTGCTCATGGCCGTATTCAGTAATTTTAAAGACAGCTTACTGGTATTTAGTGGAGTTCCTTTCGCTTTATCTGGTGGATTAGTGGCTTTATGGCTGAGAGATATACCACTTTCGATGTCTGCTGGGGTCGGTTTTATCGCTTTATCGGGTGTTGCAGTATTAAATGGTTTGGTCATGCTCACGTTTATTAAAGAGCTGAGAACAACTTTAGATGTTCATGCGGCAACCTGGAAAGGAGCGGTATTACGATTACGTCCAGTATTAATGACAGCATTTGTTGCTTCACTTGGTTTTATTCCGATGGCTTTGGCTACGGGAACTGGTGCAGAAGTTCAGCGGCCTTTGGCAACAGTGGTTATTGGTGGCATTATTTCATCTACGATATTAACTTTGGTTTTATTACCGGTCATTTATCGATGGATGAATGAAGACAAGATGAAAAGTGTTGAGCATTCATAATGTCATCGATTTGAGATATCTTTTTTGATTACAAAATTTAAGTCGAAAAAGTGTTTGTAAGAGTTAAAGGTAAAGGTGTCTTCATCGTTACTTTTAACTCACCATAAAGATAAATAAAAAGGAGTCCGCAAAATGGGTGGACATCATGGTCATGATCATAGTCATGCTGTAGTGACTGAAGGTAATGCTAAAAAATTAACGATTGCCTTGGCGCTTACCACGACATTCTTAATTGTTGAGGTGATTGCAGGTTTAATCACACAAAGTTTGGCATTGCTCTCTGACGCTGCACATATGTTTACAGATGCAGCTGCTTTAGCCATTGCTTTGGTTGCCATACAGATTTCTAAACGTCCTGCCGATAATAAACGTACTTTCGGTTATCAGCGCTTTGAAATTCTGGCCGCTTTATTTAATGCGCTCATGCTTTTTGTGGTGGCAATTTATATTTTATATGAAGCCTATATCCGCTTTTCGCAGCCACCTGAAATTCAAAGTGTAGGTATGCTCATTGTGGCGACCATTGGCTTGGTAATAAACCTCATCTCAATGAAAATTCTTATGTCGAGTGCTAATAACAGCTTAAATGTGAAAGGTGCTTATCTAGAAGTATTGAGTGATGCACTAGGCTCAGTTGGCGTTATTATTGGTGCAATTATTATTTACTTCACTAATTGGTACTGGATTGACACGCTTATTGCAGTACTGATTGGATTTTGGGTGTTGCCAAGAACATGGGTTTTACTTAAACAAAGTATTAATATTTTGCTCGAAGGTGTACCCGAAGAAGTCGATATTGAAAAGCTACGTGCAGATTTACTTTCATTAAATGGTGTGGAGAGTATTCACCAACTCAAAGTATGGGCAATTACGTCTAAAAATATCCATTTAACCGTGCACTTATTTGCGCCTGAAGCTGACCGTAATAAGCTCTATCAAGATGCAGTTGAAATGCTTTCTCATGAGCATGGTATTGGTGAAGTGACATTGCAAATTGAAGATGATGCTGAGATCAACTGTCAGCATATTGCTCAACATGCTTCACACGAGCATAACGATAATGACAAGACACATTCACATCAGCATTAAGCTGATGTGAATATAGTTTTAAATTTCCCACTCATGATTGCAGTCACGACATTTCCAATGTTTTTGTGACTGCATAAATGCTTGCATAGACAATTTAAAATCAGGCAAATCGCGCCAGAACATAAAACCTGCCCCTACAGTAACCACAAATGCAACTACTGTTGCAATTTGAAGAGAGCTGCCTGCACCATTGCCAAAAATCCACATAAAAATACTAATCACAACCAAGAGTAAAAGTACAAAAATGGCAGGAACTAAAATCACTAAGCTTTTAGGCACAACAGGTTTAGCACTATTAACACCTTGGCTCACCGGCATAATTTTAACACTTTGACATTGAGGGCAACGATATTGCATGACAGCTCCACATTAAATTTGCATCTATTCTAACGGAAATGCAAAGAAAGAAAAAAATTTGTAGCTGATTAAAAAGTTGAGGCGAATATCCGATATAAAATACTTTTTTGAAACAAGGATATATAAAAAAACGATGATTTATGCGTACACATAAAAATTAAAATAATGCTGTAGAGCATGCTAATCTAGATAAAAACCAAGTGTGTCCAACACTGGAAATGAGCTGAAATGCTCATCAATAGGATGTGAAAGAAATATAAAAAGGAGAGGGACTTGGGTCAAGAAGATGACAATAAGTCGAAGCCTACAACGACATCAACAGTTTCAGGGAATCCTGACCCTATAAAACTGTCATTCTCACGCCGTTTGCTGCATAAAACATTACAGCATGCGCAAGACGCCGTCGGGTTTGCTAGTGATACTACACGTAATCTTGCTGAAGTTGCTGATGCAGCACTAGACGCTTTAGATCAAGTGACATCTCATACAAAGCGTGGAGTGGTGGGCATGACTAATTTGGCAGCAGGGACTGTCAGAGATATGGTGTCTGAAACAAGTGAAACTGCAAGACAGGTTGCCTTAATCATGGCACGTACTTTTCTAGGTAAAAGTACCTTGAATTTGTATTTGCCTGAAATGCTATTAAACAGTCAAATTCGTAAACGTATAGATCGTTCAGAAATTGATGATATTAAAGTTCAATGTGGCAATGATCGGTTTCAAGTTGAAATCGATGGACACTATCACCGTTTCCTTTATCGCCTAAGTTTAGATTTTCGAGTATTGGAATGTCGCATTGGACAAGAAAAGTTCTTACGCTTACGCCAAATGGATGAAAGTCTGGATGTGCAAATACGTCATGGTGGAACATTATCGAATTGGGCTGTTCGCCGTATTGGTCGAGTAGGTTTTGAAGTGATTAATATGTTGCCTATTCCATCGCTGATTAATCATTTGATTCGTGATATTCCGGGTATTCAGCGTGATGGTCATCGCATGTGGTTCATTGACCTTGAGCAAGCAGGTTTTATTGATTTCATTAATAACCGTTCATGGATGGTAGAAAAACTTTTAAATTTAACCGACTTTAGTATTCTACCGGGACTCAATATTTTAAGAGAAAGTCGTGAGCTTGTGCAGCAACTGGTAGATCAGTTCGAAATAAAAGGACTACGTGTTCAATCAGGCCGTCTGGAAGTTCAAGTTGGAATCGCAAATTAAATAAGTATGATGGGAAGCTGGTTTATGACCAGCTTTTTTATTGTCTAGATAAGAAAAAAGCCACTGTCATTATGCAGTGGCTTTTTAGAATTTGGCGTCCCTACGGGGATTCGAACCCCGGTTACCGCCGTGAAAGGGCGATGTCCTAGGCCTCTAGACGATAGGGACTTATATGAGGCATACATCTGAAAAATATTGGCGTCCCTACGGGGATTCGAACCCCGGTTACCGCCGTGAAAGGGCGATGTCCTAGGCCTCTAGACGATAGGGACGTTTCAGAGGTGGGCGTATATTAGGTCGATTTAATAAAAGTGTCAAATAGTTTTCTGAAGAAATATTAAAAAAATCAGTTAAGCGCTTAAAAATAACTCAAATTGTAGAAAATATATACGTTTATAGATGTTTTTTATTGGAAAGGCTCAATAATTGTTTTTACCACAGCATGATGCTGTAAGTAACCGACAATTTCATGAGGTTGGTTGGCAAAAGTAAAAATCTCTTGATTAATAATGGGGGGAGTAAAATTAAAAGGTGCTTCACTTAATGGAAAAGCGGTTAAAAAGTCATCTTTAGAATAAAAGTTATACCAGTCGCCCTTTAAGCATTTAGGACGTTCAATGGGAGTGGGGAGTTTGCTTTGTATGACGCGAAAAGAAAGAGGGGATGCCAAGGTAATAAAGCGCTGTACTGAAAACTGATAAGAAGGATCTGATAATAAATGATAGGCAATCACAGAACCCAAAGAGTGGGCGACTACAATACAATCTTCATCATCATGCATTTGTTTTAAAATTCTTTGATGAACCTCATACATAAAATCAGGATTAGATAAGTACATATAAGTTTCAATCAAGAATTGCTGAATTAAGCTTTCATGTAATTTTGGAAAATTATTTAAAAGAACCACCATTTCCTTAAGAACGCGATCTTTCACCAACTGTGAAGTTAAATATAAACGCTCTGATAAGCTTTGCGCTGGTTGATCGGGTGAAAGAGGGAGGTGGGGTATAAAAGGAGTATGTTCCTTAGGTGTTGATGGTTGATGATGTAAATGGATGGGTAAATGAAAATTAAAAGTTTTTGGAAGTAAAGTATTAAGGTCAAGTTGATTGGATAATTGATACTTCGTCATTAAATCGCCATAAAATGGCATATGTATATGTAGATCTCTTAAATTAACTCTACAGTGCAATTGTTTTAAGCCCAGTTTAAATACTTTTAGCCAGTGCTCTTTTAAACGATGTGCTGTGTAATTCTGCTGATTCATCCCATGGATAAATATAATTTTCATTGTATACAAGGAATTGTTTTTTAATATAAATTTAAATCTACAACGGTAGATTATATAAAGCCAGTCTCTAAGCAAAAAAAAGTGTAGCTTTTTGCTACACTTTTTAAATTACAAACACTTAAGCTTTATTTCGATAGAAAATAAAGTAGCTGAGATAGCACAAGGCAGTAAAAATTAAGCACCCTATAAAGCCAGCACGCATTTCAGGATCTGCTGCCATACTTAAACAGGTAATAAAGCAGAAAAGAAAACCTAAAATTGGAACGATAGGAAATAACGGTGCTGCATATTTTAAATCGCTAACCGTATGTCCAGAACGGTACCATTGTCGACGGAAATTGAACTGACTTAAACAAATGCTCATCCAGACAATAACCATAGTAAAAGCTGCAACACCTAGCAAGTTTTTAAAGATGGTTTCAGGAGCAAATTGCTCTGATAATAAGCCTGGAATTGCACCGAACATCGTTACAACTAAAGCAACAATAGGTGTCCCGCTTTTTGAAAGTGTTGCAAATACACCCGGAAGGAGTTTTTGCTCCGATAAAGACCACATCATACGTGAAGCTGCATATAGTCCCGAGTTTGCGGCTGAGAGTAGTGCAGTAATAATAACAAAACGGATGATGTCATCTGCATATGGAATACCGATGTAATTAAATACGGTAACGAAAGGACTATTACTTACGTTATCACCACCTAAACCAGCAAGTTGGAAAGGAAGTAATGCACTAATTACAATAATAGTGCCCACAAAGAAAATCAGAAGACGCCAGATTGCAGCATTAATCGCTTTAGGGACATTCTGAGCAGGATCTTTAGTTTCGCCAGCAGCTACACCAATTAACTCTGTTCCAGAGAAAGCAAAGTTAACAATGAGCATAGTGGTGAAAATAGGAAGAAAACCGTGTGGGAACCAACCTTGGGCAGTTAAATTACTAAACAATGGAGCAGTTTGAGCGCCGTGGAAAGGAATTAAGCCAAAAATTGCTAATAATCCAAGCACAATAAAAGCAATAACGGTAATGACCTTAACTAGCGCTAGCCAGAACTCTGACTCGGCAAATACTCGGGTTGAGCTGATATTTAACCCGAAAATAGTTACTGCAAAAATAAGTGTCCAGATCCACATTGAAATTTGTGGAAACCATTCCTGCATAAGTAGAGCAGCGGCGGTAAACTCGGTTCCTAGCGTTGCTGTCCATGTTAGCCAGTACATCCATGAAATCATGTAGCCTGTACTTGGACTAATGTACTTTCGAGCGTATGCACCGAAAGAACCCGAAACGGGCATATGTACAGCCAGCTCGCCTAAACAGAGCATGACCATGTAAGCAATTGCACCCCCAAGAATATAGGCAATAATTGCGCCAATAGGTCCAGTTTGTGAAATGACTTCCCCTGAACCCAAAAATAAACCAGTACCGATTGCTCCACCTAGCGATAACATGACAAGGTGGCGGGTACTCATGGCTCTTTTTAAAGGTGCAGTACTGTTCTGATGCTGAGCATCTAGTTGTTTGTCAGATGGCTGCATATTACACATTGAGAGAATTTGAGAAAGACGCTATTTTAGATAAAATAGACAAATGTGCAATCAAGAAGCAGTCAAAGAATAGACAGGAAGGTGACGATAGAGTCTTTAAAAGGAATTTTTAAAATAGAAAATGGCGTCCCTACGGGGATTCGAACCCCGGTTACCGCCGTGAAAGGGCGATGTCCTAGGCCTCTAGACGATAGGGACTTGATGAGGCAAACACAAAGGAGCTTGGTGGAGCCAAGCGGGATCGAACCGCTGACCTCTACAATGCCATTGTAGCGCTCTACCAACTGAGCTATGACCCCAGTTTGTGTGAGCGCAATATTAGGGTGAATGCGCTCACACGTCAATAAAAAAATGAATTAAGCTTCGCTAGTTGCTTCATTTTTCGGCAATTTTAAACTTTCATTAAGCTTTTCCCAGTTTTTTACCTCTTTTTTACTCGGTGCACCTACAATTTCTAGCGCATGTCGTAAGCGAGCAAAGGTTAAGTCAGGGCCAAGCGTAACCATTGACTGCATAACTGGTGTTGAACTTGTTGAGCCAGCAATTGCAATAAAGAACGTTGGCATGAAGTCACGTAATTTAATGCCCATCTGATTTGCCAAATCCATTAAAGTTTGACTAACTGTGTCGTTATTCCAAGTAAACTGACTTTCAAGACGCCAAATTGCGAATTGTAAACTTTGACGAACTTGCTCTTGAGACAATTTTTTACTTTCAAACATTTCAGCCGTAATTTGTGGCATATGGTTAAAGTAGAAACCAGCCCAATTTACAGCTTCGGAAAGTAAATTAATACGTGGTTGAATAGCGGCAGCAATGTCTTCTAAAGTGCTGCGATCACTTTTCCATGTCAATAAACGGTCTAATAGTTGTCCTGGGGTTAACCCTTTAATCCATTGACCATTTAACCAATTGAGTTTTTCAACGTCAAAAATTGGCCCACCTAGTGATACGCGTTGAATATCGAAGTTATCCATCATGTCTTGTAATGTGAAAACTTCTCTTTCATCCGGCATTGACCAACCCATACGGCCTAAATAGTTGAGTAAGGCTTCTGGTAAAACGCCGATATCACGGTAGTAGTTAATTGAGGTCGGGTTTTTACGTTTAGATAACTTCGATTTATCTGGATTACGAAGCAACGGCATATGGCAAAGCGTTGGCATTTCCCAACCAAAGTATTGGTAAAGCAATTGATGCTTCGGTGCAGACGGAAGCCATTCTTCACCACGTAATACATGCGTGATTTCCATTAAATGGTCATCAACAACGTTAGCTAAATGGTAGGTTGGTAAACCATCTGTTTTAAGAAGCACTTGCATATCGACTTGTGCCCAAGGAATTTCAACTTCCCCACGCAGTAAGTCGTTAAATTTACATACGCCTTCTTCAGGCACTTTCATACGGATAACATGAGGTTCACCCGCTTCAAGACGTCGAGCTACTTCTTCTTGAGACAGCTTTAAACCACGACCATCGTATTTTGGTGTTTCGCCACGAGCTTGCTGCTCGGCACGCATTTGGTCAAGTTCTTCTGCTGTAGCAAAACAATAAAAAGCATGACCTTTTTCAACAAGTTCTAACGCGTATTGCTTATAAATTCCCATGCGCTCTGATTGGCGGTAAGGAGCGTGAGGACCACCTACATCCGGACCTTCAGACCAATTTAAGCCTAACCAGCGTAGAGAGTCTAAAATCATTTTTTCAGATTCTGGCGTAGAGCGAAGCTGGTCTGTATCTTCGATTCTTAAAATGAATTCCCCGCCATGCTGTTTCGCAAAACACATATTGAATAGGGCGATGTAGGCAGTACCAACATGTGGGAAACCGGTAGGAGAAGGTGCAATACGAGTACGAACTTTCATAGTTAATGGGTCAAAATAAAAATTGGAACTATTATAACGAAAAAGCCCAGTATTCTGACGTTTTATTTAACGACAGTCTGGGCTGAAATTGAAACGATGAGGGGTCGTTTCAAATATTAAGAAGTGTGTGGCTGGAAGATTGCCTGAACAAAACGTGAAAAACGTTCATGCTGTGCTGCAAGAAAGTTTTGAGTTGGTGTAACACGGATAGTATTAAGTACTTTTAACTCATCATCTGTTGATGGAAGTACAATAGTGTTACGTTTTTGCTGATCTAAAGCTTTTTCAATAAGTGAAGACTGTTTATCTGAAAGACTTTTACTTGGTGTATCTTTCAGTACGGCTGCTGTAGACAGTTGCGATGCAAAACTAAGCACCAAACCCAAGCTTAAAGCTTTTCCATAATGAATTTTCATTTTCTATTCATCCCCTCAGTACATTTCGTCTATTTTTTGAGTTTAACCAAATGTAAAATTACGGTAACGCTACGATTCAAACATAAATTTTAATAAAAAAGTAGAACTATGTCACACTTTTTACAAAAAATACCTTTATTTTACGCTGGTACCTTTAAATGTAGCCTATGTGTATCCATTACGTCTCATTATTTAACAAATTAATATGTAGATAAAGTGAAGACTATAAATAAACTATAAGAATAATTACAAAACTTTTCAAAAAGGAGAAGGAAAAATTAGAGTTAACTATATCTTTTAAAGTGATTAGTAAAACATTTATTTATATAACTATTTGATTGAAAACTAAAAAAATAAAAATATAGTAGACGTTAAAAGTAAAAGTGGTTTTTATAAATGAAAAGAATAGCAATAATTGCAGTCGCTACGTATATGGGGTTGGCGGTAAGTGCTGTGCAGGCGGCGACTACATTTTTAAATGTCTCTTATGATCCAACTCGAGAGTTTTATCAGGAATATAATCAGGCATTTGGTAAGTTCTGGAAACAACGTACCGGGCAGGACGTGGATTTTAAACAATCCCATGGAGGCTCAGGTAAACAGGCTCGCGCTGTAGCAACTGGTCTTGAGGCAGATGTGGTGACCTTAGCCTTAGCCAATGATATTGATGAAATTGTAAAAGCAGGCTTTATCCAGCCAAACTGGCAAAAAGAATTCCCTAATAATTCTGCACCGTATACCTCTACAGTTGTGTTTTTAGTACGAAAAGGCAATCCAAAAAATATTCGTGATTGGAATGATTTAACTAAATCTGGTGTCGAAATTATTACGCCTAATCCAAAAACGGGTGGGGCACCGCGTTGGATTTATCTTTCTGCATGGGGATATGCTTTAAAGCAGCCGGGTGGAAATGATGCTAAAGCCAAAGAGCTGGTTAAAAAACTTTATCACAACGTTAAGGTGTTAGATTCGGGAGCGCGAGGCTCGCTTACTACATTTGCTGAGCGTGGAATTGGAGATGTTCTACTTTCTTGGGAGAACGAAGCACTATTGGCAACGAAAGGTCTCGATAAAGATAAATATGAAATTGTTTACCCATCAATTTCAATTTTGGCGGAACCATCTGTTGCCATTGTTGACAAAACAGTCGACAAAGACGGTAACCGTACTTTGGCAAAAGGTTATCTCAACTTTTTATACTCACCTTTAGGTCAAGAGTTGGCTGCTAAACACTATTTCCGTCCTCGCAACCCTCAAGTTGCTGCTAAATATGCAGCACAATTCCCAAAAATTAAATTATTTACGATCAATGATGTTTTTGGCGGTTGGGCAAAAGCTCAGAAAACCCATTTTGCCAATGGAGCTATCTTTGATCAGATTTATGATGGAAAGCAGTAGATAAAATTTTGGTAGAGTAGAAGTTTAAAAATTAGTTTACTTTTTTATAGTGAAGCAAGTGAGCCTGAAAAGGTGAGCTTGCTTTTTTGTTTTGCTTAAAAAATGAAAAGAAAACGGTTTTCTCTATGAAAAATTAATATTTTCCTACAAAAAGCCGTTTGGTGTTAGCCATAAACAAGGTGATAATGTGCAGTTACATTTTTACGCTATGATTTAACTCCTATGTCGCATATTTCTGTCTTACTTTTTGAGACCGTTGAAAGCTTATTGGCAGATCGCACAACTGGGGTGTATATCGATGCAACCTTTGGACGAGGTGGGCATACGCGCTTATTATTGTCGAAACTCGATGAAAACGCCCGAGTATATGCTTTTGATAAAGACCCTCAAGCTCTGGAAGTTGCGGCTGCTTTAGCACAAGAAGATCCAAGATTTACGATTATTCATGCAAGTTTTGCTGATATTAAGGAAAAAATGCAGGAAATTGGGGTGCAAAGTGTCGATGGAATTATGGCAGACTTAGGTGTGTCCTCTCCTCAACTCGACCAGGCTGAACGCGGCTTTAGCTTTATGCAAGATGGCCCGTTAGATATGCGTATGGATAACTCTAAGGGATTGACTGCTGCCGAATGGTTACTTGAGGTAGAAGAGGAAGATTTGGCAAATATCATTTATCAATATGGTGAAGAACGATATAGTCGCCGTATTGCTAGGGCAATTAAGCAGGCCGGAAAATTGGATACTACGGCGCAATTGGCTGAAATAGTAAAAACAGCCCATCCAAAATGGGAAAAGCATAAACATCCGGCGACCCGTACGTTTCAGGCAATCCGTATTGCTATTAACAAAGAACTAGATGATATTGAAGTATTTTTACCGCAAGCTGTAGACTTGCTTAAACCAAAAGGGCGTTTGTCTGTGATCAGCTTCCATTCGCTTGAAGATCGGTTGATCAAACAGTTTATTCAAAAAGAATCAACTCTAGCAGAAGATTCTGGTTGGGGGATGCCTCAACAGCAGGTTGATACGAGAAGATTAAAGAAAATTTCACGGGTTCGTGCGAGTGAAGAAGAAGTAAAAGCGAATCCACGTTCACGTAGTGCATGGCTTCGGGTTGCTGAACGCTTGGAACAAAAAGGCGCGTAATGAAAAGCAGTGATGAAATCGAAACCACAGAAAATAAAGTGGTCAAAAAAGTTGTGGTATATGCAGTCATGGTGGCATTGGTTTTTATCAGTGCCATGATGGTGGTATTTCAAGTGTTTGAATACCGTCATGATTATAGAGAGTTAAGCTCTTATATGCGTGAACGTGATGACCTCAATGCTGAATGGGGGCGTTTATTGATTGAGCAACAAACATTTGGTGCGACTGCTCAAATTGGTACACGTGCTGTGACACAATTACGAATGTTTTCGCCACCTGCTGCAGAAACGGTGGTAATTTCTTTACCGATGACCTCAGAGCAAAATAAGTAAGGCCTTGCTGTATGGTAGATAAGCGAACAAAGCAAACACGAAAAAAACAGCAGTCTATTTCGGAAAAACCAAGTCTTGCCTTTGATATGTGGCGGTTTTATCTGCTCTGGGCGGTAGTGCTACTGTGTTTTGTGGTATTAATTGCACGTGCATTTTATGTTCAAGTCATTAATAAAGACTTTTTGCAAAATAAGGCCAATGCCAATATTTTGCGTACTGAACGTATAGAGGCTATGCGTGGAGTGATTAGTGATCGCCACGGTGTACCTTTAGCGATTAGTAGTCCAATCATGAAAATTGTGATTGATCCGCGTGATTATTTTGAGACCAAGCATTTATATGATCAAATTACGGCTGAACTAAAACAAGATCCAAACAACCGTAAATTAAAACGCCAATTGCCAGATAAAAATTTAAATCTTGATGAACTTGCCGACGTGGTGGGTGTTGATCGTGCTGATCTTAAAAAACAAATGAATGCGCGTCCGCGTTCTCGCTATCTTGTTTTGAAAAAAGAAGTACCTCCTCAGCAAGCTGACCTCATTATGAAAGGTAATTTCCAAGGGGTGTATGCAGAAAAAACTTATAAACGTTATTACCCGCAACCTCAGCCAAATGCTCAAATTATTGGTTTAACCAATAGTGAAGGTCAAGGGATCGAAGGCTTGGAAATGCAGTTGAATAAGCAACTGTCAGGTGTAGACGGTGAGCAAAAAATTATTCGCGATAAGCGTGGCAACCGTTTAAAAGTTTCTGAGGTAATTCGTGAGGGTGAACCAGGTGAAAATATCACTTTAAGTATCGACTCACGTTTGCAGTACATTATGTACCGTGAATTAACGGCTGCAGGTGTGGCTAACAATGCGCGTTCAGCAACGGCGATTGCAGTTGATGTTAAAACGGGTGAAATTCTGGCAATGACCAGTTGGCCATCTTATAACCCGAATGATAAGAATGGCTTATCAAATAAAGATGCTATGCGTAACCGTGGTGCGATCGATATGTTCGAGCCAGGTTCAACCATGAAACCTTTTACTATTTCTGCAGCTTTAGAAACTGGTCAATATACGCCAAATACGATTGTAAATACCTCTCCTGGCTCAATGCGTTTAGGCTGGCATACTATTCGTGATACCCATAACTACGGGGCTTTGACCGTAAGTGGTGTCATTATTAAGTCTTCAAACGTGGGTTCTGCAAAAATTGCATTATCACTTCCGAAAGAAACCTTGCCGAGCTTCTTTAATCGTGTTGGTTTTGGTAAGCGTTCTGCAGTAAGGTTCCCCGGGGAAAGTTCAGGTCTGGTTTTACCTGTTAATAAATTAAATTCTTCTCAAATCGGGACCATGGCATATGGTTATGGCTTAAACGCGACAATCCTTCAATTGGCTCAAGGTTATGCCATGCTTGCAAATCATGGTGTCAAAATGCCATTAAGCTTGCATAAACTAGATCAGCCACCTAAAGGTGAGCAAGTTTTAAATCCGAAAATTGCCGATCAAGTTTTGTTAATGCTTGAGCAAGTGACTATGCCGGGTGGTACTGCAAAACAAGCCAATATTCCTGGTTATAGGGTAGGTGGTAAAACAGGTACTGCACATAAATTGCGTGCAGATGGTAAAGGATATTCAAATAATGAGTATCGTGCCTTATTTGCGGGTGTCGCACCAATTAGTGATCCACGTTTAGCCGTTATTGTAGTGGTGGAAAACCCACAAGGTCGCTATTACGGTGGTTTGGTTGCCGCTCCAGTTTTTGCTCGTATTATGCAAGAGTCGTTGCGCTTAATGAATGTGCCGCTTGATAAGCCACTTAATACTCCAGAAAATCCTATTCGCAGGTAAGCTATGACTGTTTCTTTTCAAGAAATTCATCCGATCGAAATTGATGCTCAATGGCCTCAACAGCCATTTCACGGCTTTAGTTTAGATAGTCGTAAAGTTGAAACGGGCCAAATTTTTATTGCTTTGACAAGTTATAGCCAGCCTGAAAAAACGCGTACATTTGCTGAAGCGGCTTTAGCAAATGGAGCGTTGGCTGTCATTAGCGAAACCGAATTAGGTGTAGCAAATGAATGGGTATGCCCTGATGTGCGTCAGCGCATGGGAGAGTGGCAAAAACGTTATTTGCAACAAGCTGATGTAGTAAAACCTCTACGGGTTATTGCTGTAACAGGCACAAATGGTAAAACAACAATTTCTCGTTTAATTGCTGAGTTAATTAGTTCACAACAGCAGCGCTGTGCAGTGATGGGGACAACAGGGAATGGTATTTTACCGCACTTAACGCCTTCTACGCATACTACCCTCGACGCTCTACAGTTACAAAATGCGCTACATGATTATGCTAAACAGGGAGCAACCTTTGCTTCTTTAGAAGCAAGTTCACATGGTCTTGAACAGGGGCGATTAAATGGTTGCGATATTGAAATTGCTGTTTATAGCAACTTAAGTCGTGACCATCTGGATTATCACGGCACTTTAGAAGCTTATGCAGAAGCGAAGGCGCGTTTATTTCAGTTTAATTCGTTAAAAGTCGCTGTTATTAATTTAGATGATGCGCATGCTGACTTGATGATTAAGTCTGCCCAAAATAATCCAGCACAACCTAAAATTTTGACTTACTCACTAACTCAAGATACAGCTGATTATTACATTGCCGATTTAAGCTATAGCTTGGCGGGTGCAACTTTTAATTTAGTAAGTCAGCAAGGTTCATTTGCGGTAGAAAGCCCATTATTAGGTCATTTCAATGTTGAAAATTTAATTGCCGCACTCATCGCTGCTGAGCAAGCTGGTTTCGATTTACAGGCATTGGTTAATTTTGTTCCTAAACTAATTGGTGCGCCAGGCCGAATGCAAGTTATTCGTGATGATGAGCGATTATTTGTAGTGGATTATGCGCATACACCAGATGCATTGATTCAAGTGCTTAAAACATTAAAGCGTCATGTTTCGAATCAGCTTTGGGCGGTGTTTGGATGTGGTGGTGACCGTGACCGTGGTAAGCGTCCACTCATGACTCAAGCAGCCTTAGATGGCGCAAACCCTGTTATTCTGACTTCAGATAATCCAAGAACAGAAGACCCTGAACAAATTTTTGCTGATATGAAGCAAGGAATCGATTTTTCAGGGCATCGTATGCATGAAATTCATGACCGCCGTGAAGCAATTAAATTTGTTGCAGAGCAAGCTCAAGCTGGTGACATTGTAGTGATTGCCGGCAAAGGACATGAAAATTATCAAGAAATTAATGGTGTGCGTCACTGGTTTGATGATGTGGTTGAAGTGCGTTCCGCGATTGATGCCCAACATCATACGGTAGATGCTGCTTACCCTGCACAATAGGAAAAATTATGCATACTTCAACCACCAGTACCGTGCCTTTGGAACCGTGGACAGCTCAACAATTACAACAGGCAACACAGGGTTACTGGCATAAAGACCAGATCCCTCAAACTGAAATTAAACGTATTTTGACTGACTCGCGTCATGCAGAAAGTGGGGATGCCTTTTTAGCACTAAAAGGTGAACGTTTCGACGCGCATAATTTTGTCGCGCAAGTGGCTGCAAATGGTTGCCAAGTCGCTATTGTCGAGCGGCCTATAGATGCAGAAATTGCTCAGCTTGTAGTTGCCGATACTCGTTTGGCTTTGGGGCAGCTTGGTGCGTATCGTCGTGAACAAAATGCTCAATTGAAAGTAATTGCTTTAACGGGCAGTAGTGGTAAAACCACCACCAAAGAAATGCTAGGAAGTATTTTGTCTCGTTTAGCACCTACATTGATTACCCGAGGCAATTTAAATAATGACCTTGGTGTGCCGATGATGTTACTTGAGCTTCGAAAGGAGCATCAGTATGCGGTGATGGAACTTGGTGCAAATCATCAAGGTGAAATTGATTACACATCAAAAATTGTTCAACCGCATGTTGCTGGCATTTTAAATATTGGAACTGCTCATTTGGGTGAGTTCGGCGGGCGTGATGGCATTTGCCGTGCTAAATCAGAAATCTATCGTCATATTTTACCTCAGGGCGTTGCTATTGTTCCACAACAAGATGACTTTACCGCTGAGATTCGTGAAGCAGCCAAAAGCCATCAAATCATGAGCTTTGGTGCTGGTGGTGATGTCTTTGCTACAGAGATTGAATTGTTGCCACAATCTGCCAATTTCCAGTTACATACGCCTCAAGGTTCAAGTTTTGTAAGACTGCCATTTGCGGGTGAGCACAATGTGCAAAACGCAACTGCAGCAGTAGCATTTGCTTTGGCGTTAGGTGTTAGCTTGGAAGATATCGTAAAAGGTCTAGAGCAAGCACAAGGTGCAAAAGGTCGTTTGAATTTTATTCAAAAAGCGCCTCATTTATTTATTGATGATACTTATAACGCCAATCCAACATCTATGCGTGCTGCGGCACAAGTATTACTTCAGCAAAATGGCATTAAAGTCATGGTGATGGGGGATATTGGGGAGTTAGGTGATAGCAGTTGGCAAGAACATCACGATTTAGGTCGCGATCTTGCTGAGCTTCCTTTAGACCATATTGTTGCAGTTGGGCAGTTTGCCTCAGCAGCTCTCGAAGGCGCAGGTCTTCATTCTACTAAATTGAAAGCATTTCAGACTCAAGCTGAGGCGCTTCCATTTTTAATCAATCTAATCCAAACACATCAACCCCAGTCCATGAGTTTCCTGTTTAAAGGTTCTCGCTTTACTCATATGGAAACGTTGATGGCTGATTTGATGGAGAAACTTTAAATGCTGTTATGGTTGTTTGAACAACTTGCGGGCTATCACAGTTCGTTTCAGGTTGTTCGTTATTTAACATTACGTTCTTTACTCAGTGTATTAACGTCACTGACCATTGGTTTGGTTCTCGGACCAATCATGATTCGTAAATTACAAGCGTTAAAATACGGTCAGGCAGTAAGTTCGTTTGCTCCTGAAAATCATGCTAAGAAGATGGGCACACCGACGATGGGTGGGATTTTAATTCTGCTCTCAATTGGTATTAGTACTTTATTGTGGGCTGATTTATCTAACCCTTATGTTTGGATTGTACTTGGTGTAATGGTTGTGTTCGGTGCGGTTGGCTGGGCAGATGACTGGATTAAAATTCGCTATAAAGATAATGCAGGTCTATCTGCCCGTAAGAAGTTTTTCTGGACTTCTGTCGCATCGCTCGGTGCTGGTATTGCGTTATATTTAATTGCTACACAACAATCTAATGCAGAATACACAGCAAATATGCTGGATTTATTGATTCCTTTCTTTAAGAATCTTTCAATTCCGCTTTCTATTGTTCCTTTAGGTTTAGCATTTATTGTATTTACCTATTTAGTAATTAATGGTGCATCTAATGCGGTTAACCTAACTGATGGTTTAGATGGTTTAGCCATTATGCCAGTGGTTATGGTAGCGACGGGCTTAGGCGTATTTGCTTATTTATCTGGTGATATTCGTTTTGCCAACTATTTGCATATTCCATATGTTAAATACACTTCAGAACTTGTGGTGATCTGTTCTGCCATGATTGGTGCGGGTTTGGCATTTCTTTGGTATAACGCACATCCGGCGCAAGTCTTTATGGGGGATGTGGGCGCTTTAGCTCTAGGTGCAATGCTTGGAACCATTGCCGTTATGGTTCGCCAAGAAATCGTATTCGCAATTATGGGCGGTGTTTTCGTTATGGAGGCGGTATCGGTATTCCTGCAAATCGGCTCATTACGAATGCGGAATAAACGCGTATTTTTGATGGCACCTTTGCACCATCACTATGAAAAACAAGGCTGGAAAGAAACCCAAGTAGTCATCCGTTTCTGGATTATTACGATTATGCTGGTTGTTTTAGGCCTAATGACCTTAAAATTGCGCTAGAACTTATTTTGGTGTCAATATAAAGCCAGTTTCTACTGGCTTTTTTTATTGGAGAGGTAAATGACAAAAGTTGCTGGTCTAGACCAATTATCTGTAATTAATCAAAAAGTAGTTGGAGAGGGCGAAGTCTTACCTCAAGTTGTACTTAAAGATGGAAGTCAGGTGCAAACAGGAACTGTCGCGACGATGCTGCATAATATTGAACTCTATAATGCGGGGCAAAGAGGGCAAATTGAAGAAGAGTTGAAGATCGCAATTCCAACTTTAATTAAAGTGGGCTTATTTGATTTGTTTGAAGTAGAGGAATGGATTAAGGGAACAAATGCAGGCCGTACATTTGTTGGAATGCACGCTAAGGCTTATTTACAACAAAAAGAACAAGAGAATAATTAAACGTGACTACGCAAAATTTAATGTGCCCTGTATGTCGTCAACGACTTGAGCTGGTAAGCAAAACATGGCGGTGTGAACAGGGCCATAGCTATGACATTGCAAAGCAAGGTTATGTGAACTTACATGTTGTACAACACAAACATAGTAAAAATCCGGGAGATACTCCTGAGTCTGTAGATGCGCGCCGTGCTTTTTTACAAGGTGGCTATTATCAACCTTTACAGCAAGCAGTAGTTCATTTGCTGAAGCAGCTTAAAGCTAAAACGGTACTTGATATTGGCTGTGGTGAGGGCTATTACACCAGTGCAATGCAACAGGTCGTTGAACAGTGTATAGGTGTAGATATTGCAAAAAATGCAGTACAACGCGCAGCAAAGTTAAATGACAAAGTGACATGGGTGGTTGGTACAGGAGCAACTTTACCGGTCATCGATCAAAGCATGGATGTGTGTACGAGTCTTTTTAGCCCGATTCCCCAAACGGAAATTCTGCGTGTTTTAAAAGATGATGGTTATTTAATTGTTGTGACCCCGGCAACCAATCATTTGTATGCGATGCGTGAGGCGTTGTTTGAACAGGTTAATCCTCACACACCACAGAAATTTGTTGAACAATTGCAAGATTTATTTGAGTTGAAAGAACAGCAAGTTATTGATGCTCCTTTAGTACTTGACCAGCAGGCTTTAAAAAATCTTATTGCTATGACTCCCTATGCTTATAAGGCATCTCCAGAACGTCGTATGCAATTAGAACAGAAAGCACACTTACAAGTGACCGCATCTTTTCAAATTTATCTTTTTCAAAAGCGTAATAAAAAAGCCATCTAACGATGGCTTTTTTATTTTTATTCAATTTGATTAATCAAGTTTTCTAATTCATCTTTTTCACGCTTCGGCGCTGCCCCTTGCGAAGGTTTCATCGCTGGAGGTGTTGTCTTGGAAGGAATCACAATTTCCTCACCCGGTAAGTCATCGAAGTCATTATTGGTGGTTTTAGGTTGTGGTGGTGCAGGACGATAGAGTGGGCGTGCTAATGGAGGGGCAGCACGATAGGTTTTCTTATCGCCTACTTCAGTTGTGACTTCTTGCTTATCGCGAGAAATAGGTGCCTGAGCATCTTTTTCTAAACGAACCCAAGCAGCTGGTGTACCTTGCAATGCTTGACCCATAAAGTTAATCCAGATTGGTAGTGCAGCAATACCACCATACTCACGGCGACCAAGTGTAGTCGGCTGGTCAAAACCAACCCATGTTACAGTTACTAACTTGCCATTAAAACCTGCAAACCATGCATCTTTTGCATCGTTAGTCGTTCCTGTTTTACCTCCTAAATCACTACGGCCGATCTTGAGTGCAGCACGACCTGTACCATGCTCAATTACGTCACGTAAGATATTTGCCATGTCATAAGCAGAGCTTGATTTTAAAATGCGCTGAGCTTGACGATATTGACTGTTATTTTTGTCCGTCTGTTTAAGATTGAGTTGTTTGGTTGTCTTTTCTTTCTGCTCTAGCTCTTTATTTGTGACTTCAACAACTTGATCGTCTGGAGTAGTTACCTGTGCATCGTCAGTTGTCTCAGGAGCATTAATACATGGAATACATGCATATTCTGGCTTGGCTTCGTAAATGACTTTACCGTATGCATCTTCAATACGCTGAATAAAATGCGGTTGAACGCGGTAACCACCGTTTGCAAATGTTGCATAACCAGTTGCCATTTGAATTGGTAATACTTGAGGCGTACCTAAAGCAATGGTGTAGTTACGTGGAATTTGATCCTCTTGTAAACCAAAATCCATGAATAATTGGCGAGTACGTTCAATTCCTACAGTTTGTAAGAGTCTTACTGAAACCGTATTACGAGACAAATACAAAGCACGACGTAATGGGATCATGCCTAGGTAGCGACCATCAGAGTTTTTCGGTGTCCACTTGCCAATCGTAATAGGGCTATCATTCACCATGCTATAAGGTGTCATGCCACGTTCTAATGCTAAAGCATAGAGGAATGGTTTGATGGTAGAACCTGGCTGACGCCAGCCTTGTAAAGCACGGTTAAATTTTGATTGATAGAAATTATAACCACCTACAATTGCTTCAATTGAGCCATCGTTTGGGTTAATTGCAATGAGCTGACCTTGAACTTTTGGTACTTGAACTAGTGACCACGCAGTTTTAGCTTCATTTGGGCGTAAACGAACAATATCTTTAACTTTAACAATTTGAGATGCACGAGAAGGTGCTGCACCTACGCTATTTGCATTGCGATAGGGACGGGCCCATGACATGCCGGACCATTGCACGGTTACTGTTGAGCCATCTTGCATTAATGCTTCAAAAGAGCTGCTATTTACCTTGGTGACTTGCGCCGGATAAGTGTTGGCATATGCTCTAAATTCGCTTAATGGCTTATCATGTGCTTCTGCACCACGCCAGCCATGACGACGGTCATAAGCTTCAAGACCGTCCTGCACAGCTTTTTCCGCAATCGCTTGGCGTTTCGCATTAATTGTTGTGTAGACTTTATAACCAGAATCAATTGCTTGTTCACCAAAATGTTTTACAAGCTCTGAGCGGACCATTTCACCTGCGTAAGGGTGAATATTATTTAGGTCACGGTTGGGCATATTCAAATTGATTGGCTCTGCAACGGCCTTTTGATATTCCGCTTGAGAGATATAACCAAGTTGAAGCATTCGGCCTAAAATCCAGTTGCGACGTTCAAGTGCACGCTCAGGGTTAACAACTGGATTATATTTAGATGGTGCTTTAGGCAAGCCGGCAATCATGGCCATTTGGGCAATGCTGAGCTCATTAATGCTTTTGTTGTAGTAAATCTTTGCAGCCGCTGCGATACCGTAAGCATTTTTACCTAAGAAAATCTTATTTACATAGAGGCTTAAGATGTCTTCTTTAGATAAGTTTTGCTCAATTTTTCGAGCCAAAAAGATTTCTGTTAGTTTGCGTTTTAATGTTCTTTCTGGACTTAAATAATAGTTCTTTGCGACTTGCATCGTGATGGTTGAACCACCAGTTTGTACATCAGAACCCGTAACACTTTCACTCAAAGCACGGCCTAAACCTTTAAAACTAATGCCGCTATGTTCAAAGAAAGAAGAATCTTCTGCTGCTAGAAATGCATGAATAAAATTAGGAGGAATTTGTTTGTATTCAACCGGAATAGAAAGTTTGCCACCGTATTCAGCAATGAGTTGATTGTCGGCTGTATAGACTTGCAATGGTTTTAAAAGCGGTGCTTTTTTTAGTGAACTCATTTCCGGAAGCGTTGGGGCAATATAGAGATACATGCCATAGAATCCCATCGGAAGTGAGACTAAGATAATAATAATGATCAAAAAAATTGGACGCACGAAGCCCAAACTGGATAGCTTTTTCATGATAAGTAAGCTTTAATAAGATCGAATACAAACTAATTGTGGTCAGTATAGCCTTTAGACATGCGGATTGTTAGATGAGATATTGTATCCGTGTAAAAATAAAGACCGAGATTATTGGTTTGTAATTTTTTTTTTGGGGATAAAAAAATAATAGGACAATAGTGTGCTCAGGTTATATCGTAAACCTAATAAGGGGTTAATGGGTGTCGATATTAGTTCGACTTCTGTTAAGTTGTTAGAGCTCTCTGTCAAGAACGGTAAATATTGGGTAGAAAGCTATGCTTTGATGCCTTTACCCGAAAACAGTGTAGTTGAAAAAAATATCTTAAATCCAGAAGCAGTTGCAGAGGCTTTGGAACGGGCGATGAATTTAGCAAATCCCCAAACCACTCATGCTGCAATTGCTGTTCCGACATCGACGGTTATTCATAAAACTATCGAAATGGATGCAGATATGAGCGATGACGAACGCGAAGTTCAGATTCGTGTAGATGCGGAGCAGTATATACCGTTCCCTTTAGATGAGGTGAGCCTTGATTTTGAGGTTTTGCCGGATCGTCTTGCGAATCCAAATCGTGTAAATGTGCTCTTGGTCGCCACAAGAACAGAAAACGTTGAAACACGCGTTGAAGTGCTTGAATTGGCAGATTTAAATCCTAAATTGGCTGATGTCGAAAGTTACGCGGTTGAGCGCGCTTTTAGCGTGTTTGCTGATAGCTTACCGATGGGTGCAAATACCATAGGGATTTTAGATATCGGTCATACCATGACGACATTATCTGTCATGCAAAATGGCAAGATTATTTATACACGAGAGCAGGTTTTCGGCGGAAAACAACTTACGCTTGAAATTCAAAGTCGTTATGGTTTGTCTTTAGAAGAAGCAAGCCGAGCAAAAAAAGATCGCTCTTTACCAGATGATTATGAAATTGAAGTGCTAGACCCATTTCTAGATGCGGTAGTTCAGCAGGCGGCCCGTTCACTACAATTTTTCTTTTCTTCATCCCAATTTAACGAAATAGACCATATTTTGCTCGCTGGTGGAAATGCGAATATTCCAGGCCTTGCTAAGCTTTTGCAGCAAAAATTGGGCTACCGTGTCACGATTGCCAACCCGTTTTTACAAATGGGCTTTTCTCCTCAAGTCGATGTTCAAAAAATTGAAAATGATGCTTCATCTTTAATGGTGGCATGTGGCTTGGCTTTAAGGAGTTTTGATTAATGGCAACAATTAATTTACTGCCTTGGCGCGAAGAGCTGAGGGAGCAACGAAAAAAACAATTCATAACGTTATGTTTTGGGGTGGTTGTTTTGGGGATTACAACCGTATTTGGGGGATGGTTTTATTTTGACCATAAATTAGATGATCAAGAGCAAGCGAATCAGCTCATTATGAGCACAAATCAGAACCTTGATCAGCAATTAAAAACATTAAACGGCTTACAGGAACAGCGTGATGCCATTATTGAACGCATGAAGTTGATCCAAGGTTTGCAGAGTCAACGTCCAGTAGTGGTAAGACTTGTTGATGAGTTAGTTCGAGTCACACCACCAGCTATGTATTTAACGAAATTTAGCCGAACCGGAGATAAGTTTACGATTGAAGGTAAAGCTGAGAGTCCAAATACAGTAGCCGAACTACTCCGTAATCTTGAAGCATCTCCTTGGTATCGTAATGCTTTTATGAACTCTTTCTTGGCTAATGAAGAGAAAAAAGATAAGGCTGCAAGTTCTCTTCTTCCTAGGGTGGAAGACCACTATGGTAGTTTTGTTGTGACTGTCGATTTGGGGGAAATGGGCGTGACCACAACGGATGATTCTGCTAAGCCATCTACAGGTGAAAGTGTGGGGGCTGCTAAATGAGTCAAAACGAACTTCAAGAATTGTCATTAGAACAATTATCTGCAAAGAAAAAGAAATTTAATCTCGATAAATTCCTTCAGCAATTTAATACGCTGGATATGAACAACTACGGTAGTTGGCCAATATCTGTAAAAATTACGTGTTGGATTTTTATTTTCTTTGCTGTGTTAGCTTTGGGGTATTTCATTGTTATTCAACCGAAATTACAAGCTATTGATAATGCTCAAGCTCAGGAAAGCAATTTATTAAACGAATTTCGTGAAAAAGACTCGAAATTACGTAACCTGCAACAGTATCAGGTGCAACTTCAAGAGATGCAGGCAAATTTCAACCAGCAACTAGAGCAGTTACCAAAAGAAACTGAGATTCCGAGTTTAGTTGAAGATATCAACTTAACAGGAGTGAACTCTGGATTGAAATTTAAAAATATTCGCTTGGAAGATGAAGTAAAGCAGGAAATTTTTATTGAGCAACCAATTGCCATAGAAGCGACCGGGGACTATCACGCATTTGGAGCTTTTGTAAGTAGTATCGCTGCTTTGCCTCGTATTGTAACCATGCACGATTTTACTGTTGATGTATCGCCAGCTAAAGATAACAAGTCTGATATTCCTGTGCTGAACTATTCCATTAAAGCAAAAACATACCGATACGTAGGGGCAACAGATACATCGGAGCAAACAGGCAAAGCTCCAGCAGCATCTGCTTCAACGAACACTACTGTTCAGCCGAAATAGGAGAGTTATGATGAAAATTAAGCAAATTACTCTTTATGTTTTGGCGTGTGCTGTGCTTGTCGGTTGTGATTCAAGAATTGATGCAGTAAATCAGGAAATGGCCAATATTCGTAATCAGCCGCCACTCCCTATTGAACCAGCACCGATTTTTACTCCTGTACCACAATTTAATTACGCTGCTCATCAATTAAAAAGCCCATTTATGCCAAGTTCTCTAGCTGCCGAGCTCAAGATTATGGCGGGGAAACGGGTTTATCCGAATTTCTCACGTGCGCCGCAACCACTAGAAAGTTATGCACTTGAAGCTTTAAATATGAAAGGGAGCATGCGTAATAATCGAGGGCAGATATTGGCCCTAATCCAAACACCGGATCAGCAGATTGAACGGGTACAAGTGGGTAACTATATGGGTATGAATCAGGGCCGTATTACCCATATTAGTCCAACCCAGATTGATCTGGTTGAAATCGTACCTGATGGTCGAGAAGGCTATGTCGAAAGACCAAGAACCTTGGTCTTGATTGGGCCTGCACCCTAAAATTTAGGGAATAACAACGAAAAAATATTTTTAAAGATTATTTAATTGGGGATGGTCAGACAATGAATCACGTATTCCGTCAGTTTTCTATGGGGGCTGTAGCTATTGCGATTATGCAGGCTGCATCTGCACAGGTCAGCATGACCAATATTGTACCAATGCAAATTGCAGGTCAGGGCACAGAAATTAGAGTCATGTTTAATGGCTTGCCACCACAACCACAAGCTTACCAACTTGAAAATCCTTCACGTTTAATCCTTGATTTTGATAAGGCACAGCAAGGTTTAAAACAGTCTAAAATTAGTGTTGCAACTAATGAGGCAAGTTCTGTAGATGTTACTTCAGATGACCAGCGTTCACGTTTAACTGTAAACCTAAAAGATGCTGGAGCATTTACAACACGAGTAGAAGGTAATACCTTTATTTTAAAAATTAATTCTGCAAAAACAAGTAATAAGCCGCTACCTGTGGTCTCAGTACAACCACAAGGTGTTTCAAATATTGGCTTTCAACGTGGTAGTCAGGGAGAAGGCCTGGTTGTTGTAGATCTTTTAGGAAGTAATACGCCTGTAGATGTTCAGCAGCAGGGCAGTAAAGTCGTTATAAGAACAATAGGTACAAAAATCCCGACACATTTAGCACGTCGCTTAAATGTAAATGATTTTGCAACCCCCGTTTCAAGTATTGATGCTTATAATGATAAAGGGGTTGGTGTAATAACTATCCAGTCTTCTGGTAGCTATGAATATATGGCCTATCAGGCAGAGAATAAGCTCACGATCAGTTTGAAACGTCCCCAAGATAAAAATGTTACCTCTTTATATAAAACGCCAAATTATTCAGGAAATAAACTTTCATTAGACTTCCAAGATATTGAAGTACGCCGTGTGTTGCAATTACTTGCTGATTTTACAGGCATCAATATGGTAGCTGCCGATAGTGTACAAGGTAATATCACACTACGTTTAAAAGATGTACCTTGGGATCAGGCGCTTGATATTATTTTAAAAACTAAAAATCTTGATAAACGCCGTAATGGCAATGTGATTTGGATTGCTCCAGTTGCAGAATTGATTAAAGCGGAAGAAGAAGAAGCGAAAGCTGTTGCACAAAGTGTCAAACTTGCACCCTTACAGACTGAGTATATTCAACTGAAGTATGCTAAAGCTGGCGATATTATGGGTCTCATTACACAAGGCTCAAATAATAGTAATGGCTTACAACATACTTCTGGTGGAGGGACTTCAACTTCAACCAATTTAAATACTGGAGTTGATAGTCTAGGCAATAATGTGGGTAGTTTGCTTAGCCCGCGTGGCACTATTACTCAAGATGACCGAACCAATACTCTTATTATTAATGATACTGCTCAGTCAATTGATCAAATTCGGAAAATGATTGACCTACTTGATGTGCAAGTTAAACAGGTTATGGTTGAAGCACGTATTGTGAGAGCCTCTACGTCATTTACCAAAGAACTTGGTGTGAAGTGGGGCATTCTGTCGCAAGGTATTACCAATAACAACAATTTGCTGGTTGGCGGTAGTGAAACAACTTTATGGAATTTACGTGAACCTAAAAAAGATGAAACTACAGGTGGGTATAAATATACGATTGAGCGCCCAGATAACTTAAACGTGGATTTAGGAGTTTCTAATCCTGCAGGAAGTATTGCTTTTGGCTTGATTAGTATGTCTGACTTTATGTTAGATCTTGAATTGTCTGCTTTACAAGCGGATGGTTATGGTGAGGTTATTTCTACCCCTAAAGTCATGACTGCCGATAAACAAACAGCGAAAGTTGCAACTGGTCAACAAGTTCCATATCAATCTACAACTAACTCTGCAGCAGGTTCAACTGCTACAACATCTTTTAAAGATGCTTTGCTGAGTTTAAATGTGACACCAAGTATTACACCTGATGGTAAGATTCAAATGAAGTTGGATATTTCTAAGGATTCTGTAGCGGGTGCGGCCCCAAATGGAGAGTTGATTTTAAATAAAAATAATATCAACACCAATGTATTGGTAGATAATGGCGAAACTGTCATTTTGGGTGGTGTTTTTGAGCAAACAACTATGAATTCACAAACCAAAGTTCCTTTCTTTGGTGATATTCCTGTTGTTGGGCGTTTATTTAGAAAAGATGTAAAGTCTGATGATAAACAAGAGTTGCTGATTTTCGTTACACCACGAATTGTTAATGACACTTTAGCGAGAAATCATTAATATATTTTTTAATGAAAGCAATTGAAATAGGTGGCGCCTTGCCAAGCAAAGCGTTTGAAACCCTACCAAATATTTATTTGGTAGGGCCCATGGGGGCAGGAAAAACAACCGTTGGACGTCATTTAGCAGAACTATTAGGGCGTGAATTTTTAGATAGTGATCATGAAATTGAGCGCAAGACAGGGGCCACTATTCCCTGGATTTTTGAAAAAGAAGGAGAAGTCGGCTTCCGTACGCGTGAAACTGTCGTTTTAAATGAGCTTACTTCACGTAAGGCATTAGTGCTTGCCACAGGTGGCGGTGCTATTACTCAGGCGCCTAATCGGGAGTTTTTAAAGCAACGTGGAATCGTTGTTTATCTCTATACTCCTGTCGAATTACAACTACAAAGAACCTATCGCGATAAAAATAGACCTTTATTACAAGTTGAAAATCCTGAACAAAAATTGCGGGATTTATTAAAGATCAGAGATCCTCTGTATCGTGAAGTTGCACACTATACGATTGAAACGAATCAAGGTGCTGCACGTGATCTTGCCCAAAAGATTTTGCAACTTATTCTATCGAACAAGTTAAAATAGACGAACTGACTAGTGGTTTTATAAATTCATGCAAACTTTACATGTTGAATTAGGCGAACGCCGTTATCCTATTTTCATTGGTAGCCAACTTGACCCGAAACAATTACTAGAGCCTTATATTCATGGTCAACAGGTCATGATTGTGAGTAATGTTACGGTTGCGCCTTTATATTTAAGCCACTATCAGGAAGCTTTGGAAAGTCTAGGTAAAACGGTTGCGACCTGTATTTTACCTGATGGCGAAAAGTATAAAGATATTCAGCACTTAAACTTAATTTTTGATGCATTGCTTGAAGCTGGTTTTAACCGCGATTGTACGGTTTTAGCTTTAGGTGGTGGCGTCATTGGTGATATGGCTGGTTTTGCTTCTGCTTGTTTCCAACGTGGCGTTTACTTTGTACAGGTTCCTACGACCTTACTTTCACAAGTAGATTCAAGTGTTGGAGGAAAAACAGGAATTAATCATCCGCTTGGCAAAAATATGTTAGGTGCTTTTCAGCAACCACAAGTCGTTTTAGCTGACATGGCACAATTGAATACATTGCCAGAACGTGAGCTTTCTGCTGGTTTAGCCGAAGTAATTAAATATGCACTTTTGGGTGATGAAGATTTCCTGGTTTGGCTTGAAGAAAATATGGATGGCCTAGTTGCAAGAGATGCTGACCTTTTAGCAGAGGCTGTTTATCGGTCATGTGCTCACAAAGCCCGTATTGTTGCCAACGATGAGAAAGAGCAAGGGGAACGTGCTTTACTTAACTTAGGCCATACTTTTGGCCATGCGATTGAGTCGTATCTAGGTTATGGGACTTGGTTGCATGGTGAAGCTGTCGCAACTGGAATGGTGATGGCGGCAGATTTATCACAACGTTTGGGCTGGATCTCAAATGAAGATGTGGCACGTACAAAAAAAATCATTCAACGTGCGAATTTGCCGATATCATGTCCACAAATTCCATTGGATGATTTCCTTGGATATATGGCTCATGACAAAAAAGTTCTTAATGGGCAATTACGTTTGGTGTTGTTAAAACAACTCGGACAAGCTGTAATTACTAAGGACTTTGATGTTGAACTTATGAAACAAGCTATTTTGGCGAATCAACACGGATAACAAATAAGGTAAAGCATGACTGTATCACGTACACTTTGGCAGAATGTTCAACAATATATCTGGTTGGTTGGTGGTATTGTCTGCTTATTCCTTGCTTTTATTTTTTGGGTCATAACTGATAATAAAAAACTGGTTGAGGTTGAAAAGTCAGCTGATTCCGATGCTCCCGTACAAATTCAGCCAGAGAAAGTTGCAACCACTCCTAACTTAGGTGCTTTAGCTGACGAGGTTCGTCCACTGGATTTAACAACGCGAACTGTGGCGTCAGGTGAACATGAGCCTGAGTTTCGTGGCACAAAATTTATTAATGAAAATAAAAAACAATGGACGCTTGAGTTATTCAGAGCTTCTGATGAAGACATCATTAAAAACTTTTTAAAAAGTCGTACTGATCGTAATAAGTTTATTTATTTCCGCTTAAGCGGAGAACAACAAGCAGAACAATATGTGTTGGCTTACGGAACATTCAAACGTTCAGAAGATGCGGTTCAGCAATTAACACAGATTAATTTGCAGTTACCTGATTCGGTTAAACCTCAGCCACAGCAGTTCTCAAGTTATGCCCCACTGGTAAATGATTTGGGGGCAGATGAGATGAAAGGTGGCAATAATCAGTTATATGAAGTTAGATTGCGTCCAGCAGCTTTGCCTAGAATTGATGAATCTTTATTAATGTCAGCTCCAGCGAGTGGTACCCTAAACACTCAGCCAAAACCTGCTAGTACTAACTCGGCTACAAAAACTACTATTGTGCGTCGTGATGCGGCAGGAAATGTGGTTGATGTACAACAATCGAATTCTAATATTGATCAGCCAAATAAACCTGCACAGACACGGGTTAATGAGAATCAACCCAAAAATGCTACAAATGAGGGCACAAGAGGGAACTAAATCACCTTAAGTTGTGCTCCAAAATAGGGCAAATATAGGGTGTATTAATATTTTTTGACCAGATGTGGTGCATATTTAGTCATTTTTTAACATGATAACGTGAATAAAATAATTATATTTATAATAAATATAAAGATTTAGGTCTATTTTTCTATTTTGGCACACTTTTTGCTTTATTGTTGTGCTTATTAATGTGCTGCAAACTATTTTAGCCTCTAAGAAGTGAATTCTATGCAGAGTCGTGGGGTCGAACTGCTTTAAAAGAGTGCGAAATAAGTCAAAACATTTTTCTAGCAAAAACCAGTGTACGTAAAAATGGAACAGCGTATATTGGCTTATCCGCCCAAAAATTTTTTTTGCGAAACATTGAGCTAACCATCATCCATAGGCACTATCGCAAAAAGAAGTTGTTTGTTTGACGCTCGAAAGAGCCTTATTGAAAGAAGGGTACGCTATGCACATGCCATCGCCTAATACTGTAGCTCCCGCTCAAGGTTTATATCAGCCTGATGAGTTTAAGGATAACTGTGGTTTTGGACTGATTGCCCATATGAAGGGTGAATCAAGTCATCATCTAGTAGAAACCGCGATTCACAGTTTAAGTTGCATGACGCACCGTGGTGGTATTGCCGCAGATGGCAAGACGGGAGATGGTTGCGGCTTATTATTGGCGATGCCAAAGCAATTTTTCCGTGATGAAGCAAAAAAACTGAGTGATATTACACTGAGTGAAATTTTTGCTGTGGGTACGGTATTTTTAAATATTGATCCAGCATTAGCACAGCACTCTAAAAATATTTTAACGAAAGAAATTGAGTCAGAAGGTTTACGTGTACTTGCTTGGCGTATCGTTCCAACAAACAACGATGCATTGGGTGAAATCGCGCTTCAATCTTTACCTGCTTTTGAGCAAGTCATTGTGAACTGTCCAATGGGCGTAACTGAGGTTGA
Organism: Acinetobacter sp. AOR01_HL; assembly: GCF_027855455.1. Taxonomy (NCBI): domain Bacteria; kingdom Pseudomonadati; phylum Pseudomonadota; class Gammaproteobacteria; order Moraxellales; family Moraxellaceae; genus Acinetobacter; species Acinetobacter sp. AOR01_HL. Next base: position 89,027 of record NZ_JAKTIM010000014.1, read on the forward strand.
ATTTAACCGTAAGTTATTCTTGGCGCGTCGCCGTGCGGAACAACAACTCCAAAATGATCCGTTATTTTACGTGACTACGCTTTGCTCGACAGTCATTAGCTATAAAGGCTTAATGATGCCTGCGGCGATTGCCGAGTTTTATACAGATTTGGCAGATGAGCGTTTAAAATCACATATTGTGGTATTCCACCAACGTTTCTCTACAAATACATTACCGCGTTGGCCATTAGCTCAGCCATTCCGTTATCTTGCACATAATGGTGAAATCAACACAATTACAGCAAACCGTAACTGGGCATTAGCGCGTACTCCTAAATTTGAAAACCCATTATTACCAGGTTTGACTGAGCTTAACCCGATTGTAAACCGTACAGGTTCGGACTCTTCAAGTTTAGATAATATGCTTGAGATTCTGGTGGGCGGTGGTATGGATTTATTCCGTGCTTTACGTATGCTCGTGCCACCAGCTTGGCAGAACGTTGAAACTTTAGATGCAGACTTGCGTGCATTCTATGAGTTCAACTCTAAACATATGGAAGCTTGGGATGGTCCGGCAGGCCTCGTTATTCAAGATGGTCGTCATGCGATTTGTATGCTTGACCGTAATGGTTTACGTCCAGCGCGTTGGGTTATTACCAAAAATGATTACATTACCTTGGCATCTGAAATTGGTGTTTGGGGCTATGAGCCAGAAGATGTGGTATCAAAAGGTCGTGTAGGTCCTGGTCAAATCTTGGTTGTAGACACCCTTACAGGTAAAGTGCTTGATACTAAAGATGTTAGCAATCACTTGAAAAACATGCGTCCGTACCGTGAGTGGTTACGTGACCATGCAATTCGCTTAAATGCAAACCCGGAACTTGAAGAACAACTTGTTGATAAAGGTTTAACTGGCGATGCATTAAAAGCGGCTCAAAAAATGTTTATGGTGACATTTGAAGAGCGCGATCAGTTGTTACGTCCAATCGCTGAGAGCGGCCAGGAAGCTGTGGGTTCTATGGGTGACGATACACCAATGGCTGTATTGTCTCGTCAAGTACGTCATGTGACCGATTACTTCCGTCAACAGTTTGCACAGGTGACAAACCCACCAATTGACCCATTACGCGAGTCAATTGTTATGTCACTTGAAACCTGTTTGGGTCGTGAGCAGAACGTATTCGAACAAGGTCCTGAGCATGCTGATCGTATCATCATCTCTAGCCCGGTTTTATCAAATTCAAAAATGCAGCAAATTCGTAGCATTGAACGTGCGGGTTATGAGGCGGTTGATATTGATCTGAACTATGCTGAAACCGAAGGTTTACAAGCTGCGATTACTCGTATTTGTGAAGAATCTGCACAAGCTGTTCGTGATGGTAAGACCTTAATTGTTTTAACTGATAAAAACATTCGTCAAGGTTATTTACCTGCAAATGCTGCGCTTGCAACAGGTGCGGTACACCATCACCTCATAAAAACTGGTTTGCGTACTGATGCAAACATTATGGTTGAAACCGGTTTTGCACGTGATCCACATCAATTTGCGGTGTTACTCGGTTTTGGTGCTACTGCCATTTACCCATACCTTGCATATGATGTAATCAATGATTTGATTGCTAAAGGTGAGCTTTTAGGTGATCCAATCCATGCACAGGCAAACTTCCGTAAAGGTATCGAGAAAGGCTTATTAAAAGTTCTTTCAAAGATGGGTATCTCGACAGTAGCTTCTTACCGTGGTGGTCAGTTATTTGAAGCAGTTGGTTTATCTTCTGAAGTTGTAGATCAATGTTTCTTAGGTGTTCCTAGTCGTATCCAAGGTGCAACATTTGTTGATCTTGAAAATGACCAGAAAAAATTAGCGGCTACAGCTTGGTCTAACCGTAAACCAATTGATCAAGGTGGTTTGCTGAAATTCGTATTTGGTAAAGAATACCACGCGTTTAACCCAGACGTGATTAACTCGCTACATAAGGCAGTTCGTTCTGGCAAATACGAAGACTTTAAAGAATATGCCGAGTTAGTGAATAACCGTCCGATCGCGACTATTCGTGACTTATTTAAGTTAAAAACAACCAATCCAATTCCAGTTGAGCAAGTTGAATCGGTTGAAGCTATCTTACCTCGTTTCGACTCGGCAGGTATGTCATTAGGCGCGCTTTCTCCAGAAGCCCATGAAGCAATTGCAATTGCAATGAATACCATTGGTGGTCGTTCAAACTCTGGTGAGGGTGGTGAAGATCCTGCGCGTTACGGCACAATTCGTAACTCCAAAATCAAGCAAATTGCATCTGGTCGTTTTGGTGTAACACCTGCATATTTAACTTCTGCTGAAGTCTTGCAAATTAAAGTTGCTCAAGGTGCAAAACCGGGTGAAGGTGGCCAGTTGCCAGGTGGTAAAGTGAATGGCTTGATTGCACGTTTACGTTACTCTGTTCCGGGTGTGACACTTATTTCACCTCCACCGCATCATGACATTTACTCAATTGAAGATTTGTCGCAACTGATTTTTGACTTGAAACAAGTTAACCCGAAAGCCATGGTATCTGTGAAGTTAGTATCTGAGCCGGGTGTAGGTACGATTGCTGCAGGTGTTGCTAAAGCATATGCAGACTTTATTACCATTTCAGGTTATGACGGTGGTACTGCTGCGTCTCCGCTTTCATCAATTCACCATGCAGGTTCGCCATGGGAGCTTGGCTTGAGTGAAGCGCATCAGGCACTTCGTGTAAATGACTTGCGTGGCAAAGTACGTGTACAAACTGACGGTGGTTTAAAGACTGGTCTTGATGTTATTAAGGCAGCTATTTTAGGTGCTGAAAGTTTCGGTTTTGGTTCTACACCAATGATCGCATTAGGTTGTAAATACCTACGTATTTGCCACTTAAACAACTGTGCGACTGGTGTTGCAACTCAACAAGATCATTTACGTCAAGAGCACTATATTGGCGAACCACAAATGCTCATTAATTTCTTCCACTTTATTGCAGAAGAAACTCGTGAATGGTTGGCGGCTCTTGGTGTAGCTTCACTTAAAGACTTGATTGGTCGTGTAGATTTACTTGAAGTCTTACCGGGTGAAACAGAGAAACATGCTCATCTTGATTTAAGTGCATTGTTAACTTCTCATCCTGCTGCTGAAGGTAAAGCGCAGTATTGTGAAGTAGAAGGTAATGCACCGTTTGACAAGGGCGTATTGGCTGAAAGAATGGTTGAAGAAATGCTTCCTGCAATTGAGTCAAGCGCTGGTGGTCAATTCAACTTTAATGTCGTGAACTGTGACCGTTCAATTGGTGCACGTGTATCGGGTGAGATTGCTCGTCGCTATGGCAACTTGGGTATGGAAGCACATCCGGTTGTAATGAACCTAACAGGTACTGCTGGTCAGTCACTTGGTGTTTGGAATGCTGGTGGTTTGCACATCCGTCTTGAAGGTGATGCAAATGACTATGTAGGTAAAGGTATGGCTGGTGGTCGTATTTCGATCTTCCCACCAAAAGGTTCACCTTTCCAGACACAAAATACAGCAATTATTGGTAATACTTGTTTGTATGGCGCAACTGGCGGTAAGTTATTTGCTGCAGGTACAGCAGGTGAGCGTTTCGCGGTTCGTAACTCTGGTGCGTTTGCTGTTATTGAAGGTGCAGGTGATCACTGCTGTGAATATATGACTGGTGGTGTTGTGACTGTGCTTGGAAAAGTGGGTCATAACTTCGGTGCAGGTATGACAGGCGGTTTTGCTTACGTGCTTGACCTCGATAATGACTTTGTAGATTACTACAACCACGAGTTAATTGACTTAACCCGTATTTCAACAGAATCTATGGAAGATCATAAAGAATTCTTATTGCGTATTATTGACGAGCACATCAAGGAAACAGGTAGTGCTTGGGCTTACAAAATCCGCAACGAGTTTGACTTCTACAGCCGTAAATTCTGGCTTGTAAAACCAAAAGCTGCTAACTTGCAATCGCTTTTGAAAACTACACAAGCTGACCCACAATAATTCCACGACTGCAAAGACATAGGCAGGTGCGGGTAAACAAGGAAATCCGCGCCTACCCACGGAGAGAGACATGGCAGAACGCCTAAATAATGACTTTCAATTTCTGGATGTACCACGTCAAGATCCAGAGAAAAAAGATATTACTGTCCGCAAAGCAGAGTTTGTGGAAATTTATAAACCTTTTACTTCGGAAACTGTAACCAATCAGACGCACCGTTGTTTAGGTTGTGGTAACCCATATTGCGAATGGAAATGTCCTGTACATAACTACATTCCAAACTGGCTAAAACTCATTGCTGAAGGCCAAATTTTCCAGGCTGCTGAGCTTTGCCATCAAACAAATACTTTACCTGAGGTATGTGGTCGTGTATGTCCGCAGGACCGTTTGTGTGAAGGTGCTTGTACCTTAAATGATGGCTTTGGTGCAGTAACTATTGGTAATGCTGAAAAATATATCAATGATACGGCTTTTGCTTTGGGGTGGCGCCCAGATATGTCACATGTGAAGTGGACAGGTAAAAAAGTTGCAATCATTGGTGCGGGCCCAGCAGGCCTAGGCTGTGCCGACATCTTAGCTCGTGGCGGTGTTAAACCGGTGGTATTTGACAAGCGTCCTGAGATTGGTGGCTTGCTAACATTTGGTATTCCAGAATTCAAGATGGAAAAAGATGTGATGAAGCGCCGCCGTGAAATTTTCACTGGCATGGGCATTGAATTCCGCTTAAATACTGAAATTGGTAAAGATGTCACGATTGATGAATTACTTGCTGAATATGATGCAGTATTCATGGGGATGGGAACTTATACCTACATGAAAGGTGGTTTCCCTGGTGAAGATCTTGACGGTGTCTATGATGCGCTTGATTTCTTAATCTCTAACGTGAACCGTTGTCAGGGATGGGAAAAGGACCCAAGTGAATACATTAGCATGGATGGTAAGAAAGTTATTGTTCTTGGTGGTGGTGATACCGCAATGGACTGTAACCGTACTTCATTACGTCAAGGTGCCCACGACGTAACATGTGCATACCGCCGTGATGAAAGTAATATGCCGGGTTCTGCACGTGAAGTAAAAAATGCGTATGAAGAAGGCGTAAAGTTCTTGTTTAACCGTCAACCAATCGAGATTGTTGGCGAAAATGGCAAGGTAACAGGCGTAAAAGTAGTAACGACACAAATGGGTGAACCAGATAGTCGTGGTCGCCGTAGCCCTGAGCCAATTCCGGGTTCTGAAGAAGTTTTACCTGCTGATGCAGTTTTGCTAGCGTTCGGTTTCCGTCCAAGCCCTGCTGACTGGTTTGGTAGTGTGAATATTAATCTTGATGGTTCTGGTCGTGTTGTTGCACCTGAACAGCAGGAATTTAAATTCCAGACTTCAAACCCAAAAATCTTTGCTGGTGGTGATATGGTACGTGGTTCAGACCTTGTAGTTACAGCAATCTGGGAAGGTCGCCAAGCTGCTGAAGGTATTTTAGATTACCTTGGTGTTTAATCTAAAAAATCATTATTAAAGTTTTTGATAAAGCCTGCGATATGCAGGCTTTATTTTTTTTACCATTAGTCAGTTTGATGCTTTTGGCAAATACAATAAGCTTTTTTGCCCTGTTTAGCCCCTTAGTCGCAAGAGATACTCAAAGCTTCCTTCTTCAATACAATAGGTGTTGAATATGAATATCGCAGGCATGACGGCAGAAAAATCATATTTAAATCGTCGGAAAGCGTTGGGTATTACTGTGCGTCGCCTTGAGTTTAATCCTCAAGCTATCAAACGCTATTATTTTGCAAATTCGCCTTTAATGTCCCATTTTTTAACTGCACTCTCTTCAACATTTCCCGTAGGAGAACAGTTTTTTGTAAATAGCGTGCGTAATGTACGTGACAAAGTTTCCGACCCTCAACTACAGGCTCAGATTGCGGCATTTATTGGGCAAGAAGCAATGCATTCGAAAGCACATGGAGAGTTCAATGAGGCTTGGCGTCGTGATGACTATAATCTGGATCGCTTTCAAAACTGGTTGAATGAGCGTGACAAGTATTTAAGAACAATTTCTCCTAAGCTGCAGCTAGCACTGACATGTGCATTTGAGCATTTTACGGCTTTGCTGGGGGGATATATTTTACAGCATCCAGAACTTCTAAAAACTTTGGATCAAGATGCGCTAAAGCTTTGGGTTTGGCATGCTATAGAAGAAATTGAGCACCGTTCAGTTGCATTCGATGTCTATCAACAGGTATATGGTGATGACCGTATTCGTCGTTTACTCATGCGGAGTGTCACTACAGGGTTTGCAAGTCTTGCTTTTTATGGCACTACACGGCTATTTTGGCAAGATAAATGGAAGAGCTTACCTAAAATCGGAGGTAACTTATTTGGGCTATATTTGCTTGCTAAAATGCTTATACAGCTAACTCCTGAATATTTTGCTTATTACAAAAAGGACTTCCACCCGAGTCAAAAAGATTATGGCCATATGGTCGATTATTGGAAAAGTTATTTGGCTGATGAATATCAAATGGCAAGTTTCCAAGAGGAAAAAAATCCAAGACCAAGCTAATAAAAAAACGGATTTAAAAATCCGGTTTTTTTAAATCTATAAAATAAAAGCAACACAATAATGCCAAAATCGTCATACAATCGGGAAAAGTGGTTAAAAATATAAAGAAAAACTTGAGGATAATGTGACGATGAAAACGTTTAAACAACTTGCTATCGCGACAACACTTGCCAGTACCCTATTATTTTCAGGCTGTGGCTATAATACTTTACAGGTTAAAGATGAAGCTGTAACAGCGGCTTGGTCTGAAGTACAAAACCAATATCAACGTCGTGCCGATCTAGTTCCAAATTTGGTAAATGTTGTAAAAGGTTATGCTAAACATGAAGAACAGGTTTTAACAGAGGTCACTCAAGCACGTGCCAATGTTGCAGGCTTGAAGGTTGATAAAGAAGTATTAGAAGATCCAGCATTACTTGAAAAATATCAACAGGCACAAAGCCAGTTAACTGGGGCATTATCTCGACTTATTGCTGTTTCAGAAAACTACCCGGATTTAAAAGCCAATACCCAATTCCAAGAATTGCAAGTTCAGCTTGAGGGAACAGAAAACCGAATTGCTGTTGCCCGTAATCGTTATATTACAACTGTTCAGGACTATAACGCTTATGTTCGTCAGTTCCCACAAGCAGTAACAGCAAAAGTGATTGGCATGCATCCTAAAGCCAATTTCTCTGCAGAAGCATCTGCTCAGCAGGCTCCAAAAGTTTCTTTTGATTAATTTAAATCAAAGGAGTGCCGCATGAGAAATACTATATTGCTTCAGCCTAAGCAAATTAGGGTATTCGTTATTACCTTAATTGTTCTCTGCTGTGGTGTTCTGTTTCAGAATGCGGCTTGGAGTGAGAATAATATTGCCACTGCTACCGATGAAACGGATACGGTAGTGGCAGGCAAAATTATTCAACAGCAGCAAGCTCAAGCATCTAAGCCTCAAATAAATTCTCAGGCAGCTTCGAGTGTCACACCTCAAACGCAAGTTGCAAATGATATGGCTGATGGTGAATCAATTCGCGGTTTACCAACATTAAATCAACCTGTCATTGATCAAGCTAAAGTTTTGAGTGAAACCGAAAAACAACAGCTTAGCCAGAAAATCTTAAATCTTTACCAACAAGGTAAAGCACAAATAGGTATTGTGATTGTACCGACTACAGGTCAAGAAGATATTTTTGATTATGCTTTGCGAGTAGGTGAAAAATGGCAACTCGGTTCGAGTAAACGAGATAATGGCTTACTTATTGCAGTTGCAATTAATGACCATAGAATACAGATTCTAACTGGATACGGTTTAGAAGGAGTATTACCTGATATTGTTGCAAGTCGAATTATTCGAAATCAAATTACCCCTTATTTTAAACAAGCCCAATATGCTCAAGGACTAAATGCAGGACTTGATGAAATTGGAAGAATTTTAAATTTAGATCCGGAAGTTGCTCAGCAAGCTGCTCAAGATTTAAAAGAACGCCAACATCAAGCTGCCGAAGAACAACAAGCCAAACAAACAACGCTTACAATGGCTTTATTTATTCTTGTTGCTGGGGTTGTGGGATCATTTATTGTTGGTCGACCACTTAGCGCGTCAACAGCTGGCGTTGCGGCAGCGGTAGCTGGTTTTGTAAATGGTGCTGGCGTAATAATGAGTTTACTACTGGGTTTTGGTATTTTCTTTTTACTCATAACTTCAATTGCCCAACTGATTTTACAGGCTATTCTGAGTGGAGCTGGTGGCGGCGGACGCGGAGGAGGCTTTGGCGGTGGTGGCGGAGGCTACGGTGGCGGCGGTGGACGTTTTGGCGGTGGAGGTGCTTCAGGCTCATGGTAACAACATCAGAAACAACCCAAATTATTACTCAGCCAAAAATTGAGGAATCTGTAGAGCCAAGTTTAAAACGTTGGTTTAAGCATTTTTGTTATTTACCAGCAAGTAGCCGATATTTCTCCAAACAAGATAAACAAGTTATTGCTGAGGCTGTACAGCAAGCAGAGCATGGACACGTTGGCGAAATACAGGTTGTCATAGAAGGCCATATCCCATGTTCACAAGCGTATAGACAAAATACACGTTTAAGAGCCCAGCAATTATTTGCAGAACTGGGTGTTTGGGATACAGAGCTCAATAGTGGTGTATTGCTCTATTTAAATCTGTGTGAACGCACAGTAGAAATCATCTTTGATCGTGGGATTAGGAGTGCAACTACTGAACAAATATGGCAGCAGATTTGTAAGTCGATTGTAGAGCAGCTTCAACAAAAGCAATATCAGAAAGCGGTAGTTACAGGAGTTCAGCAAATTGGAGAAGTGATGGCACGCTTTTACGATGAAAATATGCCAGATCAATTAAATGAATTAGGTAATGCACCTATCATTATCAATTAAATGATTGACTCAAAAATTTAGTTGTTTTTTTTAAAATTTTTGCTCAATAAGGTGGCTGACAAAAAATGTCACCTATTTGATTATTTTTATAGAGATTTTTATCACATTCGTTATTAAAAAAATGAAATAGACAATAAATTAATTTTTATCGGTGATCCAGTCCTACTAAATTCCTAGTGACAATTTTTGTCAGTTAATTACAGCTTAAGCTACTAAAATAAGACACAATAAATTGTAAGTTTATGTTTTTTAACAATAATAAAAGTTGGCATGGTTGCTGCAATATATTTGATAGCTGAAAAAGCTTATATAAAAACATACATACAATCTTTGGGGAAAAGGCTATGAATGCACAAAAAGGTTTTACATTAATCGAACTTATGATCGTGGTTGCCATTATCGGTATTTTGGCGGCAATTGCGATTCCTGCGTATCAAGACTATATCGCTCGTTCTCAAGTTAGTGAAGCTATGGAGTTAGCTAGTGGATTGAAGGGAGCTGTTGCAGAGACTTTTAGTCAAGATGCTACTTGCCCAACAAATGGTACTAATGGAATTGCTACTGCTACTGATATTAATGGTAAATATGTTGCTTCTGTAACCACGGCAGGTAACGCTACTGCCTCAGGTGGATGTACAATTACTGCAAAAATGCGGGCAACTGGAGTTTCAAAAGGTATTCAAAATGGAGAGCTTATTCTAACTCTTAGTAATGCAGATAAAGGTTCAAATGTGTGGAGTTGTACTTCAACTGGTCCAAACAAAATTGAACAAAAGTACTTACCTAAATCATGTACTTCTTCATAATATTACTGTCCTAAAAAGAGAGGTTTGCCCTCTCTTTTTTATTAAAGAAAATAAATATGTTAGTAAAAAATATTACTTCTTTTGGAGTGGTAATTTATCTTATTACAGCACTATTGGGATATCGAATTGGCTGGTCTGTCTTTCAATATGATGAACTACGTCTATTACAATTTCCTTTAGCACTATGCGCTTTATTAATTTTACTTCTTACAAAAGAAATAAAATTTTCAATTTTCACCCAAATTACTTTTTTTATTATTGGTGTATTCATATTAATTCAACACATAAATTGGGGAATTTTTGAGTTTCAAGAGCTTTGGTCTGCGATAGCATTACTATTTATATTTTCTGCTTTAACATATGAGTTAAGGAATATAAAAAATATAGAACATGGTGTTGCACTAATTGTAGTTTCAGCGATTATTCCATGTTTATTTATTTTGATTTCTATTTTTAATTTTATTATCCATCAACAATGGTTTGATTGGCAGTTTAACTCTGGCACGATTCGGATTTATGATAGTGTTATTGTTCCCTTATTTTTCTTCTTGATCTATCTAAAAAATAAAAAATATCTTTATATCTCTTATTTTTACCCTATAGCAATTTTCTTTTTTGCTTTAGCATGGTTTTTTGATGGAGCTAGGTCCGCTTTACTTGCGGTAATGACAGGATTACTAGTTCTCTTTATATACTCTAAAGAAAATCGAAAGCTTATTTTGCAAAGCTGTATTTATATTTTTTTAGCTTTTTTTGTTTATAAAATTACTATTTTTTTAGCTGAAAAAAGTACAATGACTGTAATACGAGCGGGGACATCGCTGCGCGCAGAAATGTGGAAGTTTGTATTTGAACAATGGAAACAGCACCCATTTACTGGGGTTGGTGGTGGATACTTGTCTAAAATACAGTATGCGTATGGACATCATATACATAATCTATATTTAAGACTTATTTTTGAATGGGGCATTATAGGTCTCATATTCTGTATATGGATGTTGACCCAATTAATTGGTTTATTTAAAGATAAAACTGTTTCACTAATTTTGAAAGTTGGTGTGATCGCCGTTTTAGTTGATGCAATGTTCTCAGGTAGTATGGTGTACCCAGCGTCACAAATTGCCTGTGTATTATTTATAGCTTTTACTTTTTCTCATAGAGAGTTAACTTCTAGTTCCCAATATTCTTCTAGGTCGACAAAAATACTGATTGCTTTATGGGGAGTTTTATTCTTATACATCACAATAATGTATTTAGGGCAAGATTTAACTTGTTGGAGTTGCGGAAGCTATGGAGGACGAATGGCTCCAAACTTTTGGTTTTATGGTGGTGCGGAGCACTTAGTACCAGCTTCAAAAATTCCTTAACTTTTGAAGTAAAATTTATCAAAGCCATTTCATATAGACTCATACATTTTTCTTTAGGGTTCCATGTATAATTTCACCCATTTCTAATAGTCTCAAACCTGTCACTATGCAAGTATTCTTTCTGTCCCTCGCAGCAATTTTGTTGGGTTTTGCGTGGTTATCACCATTCCACTATAACCCTTGGGTAATGTTTTCTAGTGAAATGGGTACTTTTGCGGCAGGTTTAAGTGTCTTAGCTGCACTTTTTTATCAAAATATAAAAATTCCGCGGGCACAATTATTACTATTGCCATTTATTTTAGTTCCAGTGGTGCAGTGGGCTTTTGGTCTAGTTTTTGATTTTAGTACAGCTTTGTTAAGTTCACTTTACTTATTAGGCTTCTGGTTTATGGTTGTGGCGGGTTATAACTTGTCACTAGATCAACAAAAGCGAGATCAAATTTTTACAGGCTTTAGCCTATTACTGATTATTGTATCAATTGCGACCAGTTTTATTGCGATATGCCAATGGTTAAATATTGAGTCTCATTTTGTGCATATGTTGCATTTAATTGGTAACCGTCCTTACGGCAACTTTGGTCAACCTAACAATATGGCAACCTTTCTGATTATGGGGCTATTAGGTTGTCTATTTTTATATGAAAAGAATAAAGCAACAGTTTGGTTACTTTTCCCTTCAGCACTCATTATTTTGTTTACAATCGCTTTAAGCCAATCAAGAACGTCTTGGGTCGTTTTTCCATTTTTACTTATCTATTGGATAGTTAAACTATTTGGAAAACAAAAAAGATTTGGTTTTATTCAAGGGTTCTTGTGGTGCGCTGGTTTTTTTGTAATAGCTGGCGTGATTCTGCCATTTGCTACTAGTTTAATTGAAGCATGGTCAAGCACTGATGTAACCCAAGCAAGTAGTTTAGTTGAAAGAGCAAGCTCTGGATATTTACGTTTTAATATCTGGACCCAAATGCTACTTGCTGTACAGCAGCATCCTTGGTTAGGGTATGGTTGGAACCAAACCAGTGTGGCGCAAATGTCAGCCTATGCTCTTTTTCCAACAACTGAGTGGACGACCAGTGCCCATAATATTTTATTAGATCTCATCATCTGGAACGGTATTCCAATAGGTATAATCATTATTGCTTACTTTGCATGTTGGTTCCTTTGGCTAAACCAGCAGGCTAAAGAAACTATCTCAATTATTGCAATTATGATGGTGTGTACCGTACTCATTCATGCCATGTTAGAGTTTCCTCAACGCTACGCTTATTTCTTACTTACTTGTGGTTTCTTATTAGGCATAATTCAGGCACAGACACCTGTACTCAAAGGTATTGTACTCAACAAGCAGGTTCTTCGATTAATTTGGGGAATAAGTGTAATACTTCTGGTAGCAATTTGGCGTGACTATAATGTCTATGTCACAAATAGTAATTTGCTGTTTAAGAATAAACAGCCAAATGCTGAGATTTTAGGAAGTAATCAGATTTTTATTTTAACGCAGTTTGAGCAGCGTCTAAAATGGATTGAGATGAAGCCTGAAACTACTTTATCTGATGCTGATTTAGCAGTGTGGGGTAATTTTGTGAAGAATAAAGCGACGCCTTATAACTTGCGTAAATATGCCCAGCTACTTGCCTATAATGGAAAAGTAGAGCAAGCTGAGCAACAAATATTTATTTTGCAGCATCTTTATCGACAGCAAATAACTTTGGCAGAGTTGTTAAAAGATAAATAAAAAAATCCCCTTGAGTACAAGGGGATTTTTTTATGAGGAATTACATTTGGCTTTGGATATAATTTTCGATACCAACACTGCCAATAAGATCAATTTGAGTATCTAACCAATCCCAATATTCTTCCTCTTTTTCTAAGATTTCTTGTACCAAATCACGCGTTACATAGTCTTGTTCGGTTTCGGCTAAAGCGACCGCTTTCTGAATTGCTTCAATATTTTCTTTTACTTTACGGATGTCACATTGCAGAACTTCTTCTGTGTGTTGACCGATATACAATTTACCTAAGTGTTGAAGATTAGGGAGACCTTCTAAAAATAAGATACGCTCAATAATTTTATCAGCATGCTTCATTTGGCGAATTGATTCTTTATATTCGGCAGAACCGAGTTGTTCAATTCCCCAATCATTAAACATACGAGAGTGTAAAAAGTATTGATTAATTGCAGTTAAATGATGATACAGCACTTGGTTGAGCTGATTAATGACATCACGATTGCCTTTCATTGTAGCTACTCCAAAACAATTTCTGCCTTAATTCAATTAAGGCAATCTATAAATTCATTTTAGTGAACAATCATGGATATGGCGAGTAATTTATGGAACAGCAAATGAAAATCGCAATCAAAAACAACACAATATTGGTAAATGTGAATTTCCTTCCAAAAAAAACCGCTTCAATGAGGAACATTTAACGTTCCGCAAAAAGCGGTGGAGGAGTCAATAAATTTTTGTTAAATATTAATTTTTATTATGCAGCTACAGAAATGCGAGCAGCAATTTCTGCTAATTCTTCACTAATAATAGCACGTGCTTCTGGTGCACAGCGTCCACAGCAAGTACCAAGATCAAGCAAATCGCGAATTTCACGATAGCTTTCAGCGCCATTTTCAATAGCGTCTTTAATATCCTGATCGGTAATGCCACGACACAAGCAAACGTACATGGGAGTGATCCCCAAATATAAATGCGATAATTGATATTATTGATAATTATTATCGTTTGTCAATGAAATTCATTTAAAATCTCATTTATCATTATTGGGATTTTGGATAAAAAAATACCACCTAAGCGGAAATCTGAGAGTTACTCAGCTTTTTAAGCTGGGGTGGTATCTAATTTTAGAGCTAAATAATTTCTAGTTAATATTTTATCTTACTGATTAATAATAACAATTCCATCCATTTCAACTAAAGCCCCTTTAGGCAGGCTTGCTACACCAAGTGCAGCACGAGCTGGGTATGGTTGAGCAAAATATTCGCCCATAATTTGGTTAACGAGTTGGAAATTAGATAAATCAGTAAGAAAAATATTGAGCTTTGCAATATCTGCAAGTGTGCCGCCTGCAGCTTCACATACTGCTTTAAGGTTATCAAAAACACGGCGGATTTGAGCTTCAATACCGTCTACAAGTTCCATACTGTAAGGATCTAAACCAATTTGCCCTGATAAATATAGTGTGTTACCTACTAAAATGGCTTGAGAATATGTGCCGATGGCAGCAGGGGCATTTTCAGTATGAATGACTTGACGGGACATTTGGTTCTCCTTGATTAAATCTTTTTTCATCATAATCGATGATACGTTTTGACAAAAGTATCATCGATTTAATTGATTAAGTACTTCTAGAAGTTAGATTTTAGTAAAGCAGAACAAATTTTAGCTGACTTTGGAAATTTCCATTTGTGGAGCAGGGGCGTCTAGACGCTCAATACGTGGGAAGCCATAGTGCATTCGTAAATCACGAATGACTTTTGCAATATGTTTACGGTTGTTTACTACGATATTGACGAAAGTACGCTGTTCGTTGGAATGTACCATTTCTACCCCAGCATTATTTTTACGACATTGGTAGATGAGGTCTGATACCTGTTCATCATTCATTGCCATATAAATCGCAAGGTAAGCAGTAAAACGTACATCATCTACGTCATCTGCTTTCCATTGAAGCGGCATAATGTTTTCTGGGTGTAAATGTTGTTCATGAAGCAAATTATGACAACGAATACGATGCACAATTAAACCACGTCGTGTTAAATGGCCTTGAATTGGGTCGCCTAAAATAGGATTACAACAGTGGGCATATTTAACATCAATGCCTTCAGTTCCTTGAATTAGTCGATCTGAATTTTCTGCTCGAGGATGCTTGTCATTTGCAAACAAATGGTTAGCTACAAGTTGAGGAAGTAAATCTCCAACAGCAATTTGCTCAAATAATGCATCTTTATTATCAATATGACGCCATTGTAAGAGATCTAACCAATCTGCATCTGAAAGGTCGTTAATAGAACGATTAAAGAGTTTCAAAGCTCTTGAAAGTGCTTGGGCACCAACTAAACGTTGTTCTTCAATATCTTGGTCTTTGAGTACGTGCTGTAAAGCACGACGGGCTTTTTGAGTGTTAATGAAGCTCAGCCAATCTGGATTTGGCGTTGCTAAAACGTCAGTAATAATCTCAATAACCTGCCCACTAACTAATGGTGTAGAAAGTGGCTTAATTTCACCATCAACTTTCGCACCTACCGCATGGTTGCCTAAGAAGAGACTAGCTGAATAGGCAAAATCAACTACTGTGGCACCTTGTGGTAACTCATGTAACTGGCCGTGTGGTGTGTAAACCCAAATTTTTTCTTGATGCAAATAATCAAGTAAGTCATTAAAAGTCGTTTTAGCGCACTCACCATCAATGAGTGTATTTAGGTTCTGCATGGAAGCTTGAATGGCAGAGCGGCAAGTTTGTGGAGCATTTTCGCCGAGTACTACACCGAAACGTGCAGCTTTACGCATCAACTCAGTTTGAATAGTGAGCGATAAGGTAGTTTTTTCACCCTTAAGCTTGATCATTAATGACTGATTACCACCTGGTAATGGTCGGCGAATATGATCTTGATATTGGATGACTTGAAAATTTTCTTTTAATGCTGCTACTAAACGGTCACAGTCTGCAATGGATTGCAAAACGATTTCAAAGGCATGGCTATGAGTAAGTTCTTGTAAATCCATTTCATTTTTTACGAAATGGCGTAAGAGCTCAATATTATTATTTTTCTTTTTAATTCGACCTTGAATATGATAATTGTGGAGAAGCTCCGCAAGATTTTGTTCCCAGATACTTTGGTATTTACATCGTTCTGGTTTGGTTTGAAGCAACGCATTTTGAACGTTATCAAACATATCTAAATCAAGATTTTGATAACATAAATTTTCAAGGTTATCGGCCATTTCATTCATGCCGACTAATCTTGCCATCGGTACGAAAATATCAAAGGTTTCTTGAGCAATACGAGCACGCTTATCAGGACGTAAGGCGCCCAATGTGGTCATATTGTGGTAGCGATCAGCTAGTTTAATAATAATGACGCGTGGATCTTGCAAAGTAGCTTGTAGAATTTTTCTAAAAGAAGCAGCTTTATTATATTCTTTATCGCTCGACTGGCTTAGTTTGGTTACGCCATCAACAAGCTCTGCAACTGTTTGTCCAAATCGCTCAATAATATCGTCTTTTGTATATTGAGTATCTTCAATGACGTCATGTAAAAGTGCAGCCATTAATGTTTCAGGATCCAGACGCATATTCGCTAAAATACAGCTAACCGCGATAGGATGCAGTATATAAGGTTCTCCGCTTTTACGGGTAATACCAGTGTGTGCCAGATCTCCAAAATCGCAGGCAGCAAGCACTTTTTCGACTTCACTTACCGATAAGTAAGGGTCGATAATTAATTTGAGCTGTTGCTTGGCTTGGCTGACCTCTTCGCCTGGCATAGACCACCCTTTTTCTGTTGCTTAAAAAACTAAATCTATCTACTTCTTAATGAAAAGCATATTGCGGAACTTGTCAATTTTTTCGATTGAAAAAGTGTATTTTTTTTTCAATGAAAATAATTGCTTTTACCAATATGTTTTAAATATGCATAAGCCAAATAAAAAACCATCGCAAAAAAACGATGGTTTTTTATAGAAACAGGAGTAATTAGAAAGAAAAACCTTCTAAATTTAAGCTGTTTGTAGAAAGGGCAAGATCAAGACTAGAAGTTTGGTAATCTTGCTCACGTTGTTTAAGAATTTCTTTCGTTACGTGACCTACAGCGATTTCACGTAAAGCAACAACTGTTGGTTTGTCGTTATCCCATTCTACAGTTGGCTCCATGCCTTGACGTGCCAATTGACGAGCACGTTTACTTGCAACGAGCACAAGCTCAAAACGGTTGTCTACATGATCTAAACAATCTTCAACGGTGACGCGTGCCATAAAAGTTCTCGTTTTGGAATGGTAAATTTGAACAGACTAAATAGTATAAAAGGCTTTCGTTCCAGACTCAAGTTATTCCTGTTTTGGTTGTGGAGTAATCAAGTCTTGAATTAGATTTTGATGTCTTTTTGCCTGTTGAGATAAGACTAAACGATTTGCTGTAATGACGGCTTCAAGCTCATGTAAGGCTTTATTAAAGTCATCATTAATGATGATATAGTCGAAATTTACATAATGCTGCATGTCTTCAACAGCACAGCTTAAGCGGTGTTCAATAACTTCAACAGAGTCTGTACCACGGTTAGATAAACGTTGACGTAAATCGAATTGAGTAGGTGGTAAAATAAAGATCTGTTTAGACTCAGGAAACAGCTTGCGTACTTGCTCTGCACCTTGCCAGTCAATTTCAAGCAAGACATCATGTCCTTGAGCTAACTGTTGTTTTACGGTTGCTTGTGAAGTGCCGTAGTAATTACCAAATACTTCAGCATATTCGATAAATCCACCTTGGTTCACTTGGTCTAAAAATTCATCTTTTGTTGTGAAGTGATAGTGAACACCATCTAACTCACCTGGTCGTTGACCTCGGGTAGTATGCGAAACTGAAACATGTAAATTGCTCACACGGTCAAGTAGGGCTTTCACCAAAGATGTTTTGCCCGTTCCTGATGCAGCAGAAACGACAAACAATAGACCCGACATGATATTTTTCCTGATATGATAAAATATCTTCGCTATTGTAGTGTACCGTGCGTTTAAACTGAATAGTTTTAACTGCAAATATTTACGAGAAGTTCCCCTGTTTTATTAATTTTGAGGCTGTTATGGAAATTGTGTTAGCTAATCCGCGTGGTTTTTGTGCCGGTGTTGATCGAGCCATAGCAATCGTCAATCGGGCTTTGGAATGTTTTAATCCTCCTATTTATGTACGTCATGAAGTTGTACACAATAAATTTGTGGTAGATGACTTACGCCAAAGAGGGGCTGTTTTCGTTGATGAGCTGGACCAAGTGCCAGATGATTCTATTGTAATTTTCAGTGCGCACGGTGTTTCAAAGGCAGTTCAGCAAGAAGCAGAGCGTCGAGGCTTAAAAGTTTTTGATGCGACTTGTCCATTGGTGACTAAAGTACATATTGAAGTAACTAAATATGCTCGCGAAGGGACAGAAGCTATTTTAATTGGTCATGAAGGGCACCCAGAAGTTGAAGGTACAATGGGACAATATGACAAATTAAAAGGTGGCGATATTTATCTGGTTGAAGATGAGGCTGATGTGGCAGCACTCGAGGTTAGACATCCGGAAAAATTAGCATTTGTTACGCAAACGACCTTATCTATTGATGATACAGCAAAAGTGATTGATGCTTTGCGTGCGAAATTCCCGAATATTCAAGGTCCGCGTAAAGATGACATCTGTTATGCAACTCAAAATAGACAAGATGCAGTACGTGACTTAGCTGAAAAATGTGATGTTGTGCTGGTTGTTGGCTCACCTAACTCGTCAAATTCGAATCGTTTACGTGAGCTTGCTGAGCGTATGGGGAAAGCTGCTTATCTAGTAGATAATGCAGATCAACTTGAACAATCATGGTTCAATGATACTTGTAAAATTGGTGTTACAGCGGGAGCTTCAGCTCCAGAAATTTTAATTAAGCAAGTGATTCAACGTTTACAAGATTGGGGAGCTCAGGCGCCTAAAGAATTAGAAGGACGTGAGGAAAATATTACTTTTAGTCTTCCTAAAGAATTACGTATTCATGTGACCCAAGCATAAAATGTGACTTATTTAACATACTGATTTTAAATAGTTAAACAGATAATTGTTAACATGACAGTTATCTGTTTTTTTATACCCTTTGTCTGTTTTGTATTTGTTTTGTAATTTGTAAAAGTAAAATTTAAATAAGAAATAAAAAATTTTAGTTTTATTTGGGGTTCTGGGGATGAGGGGAATTATTCCGCAAGAAGGGTTCACCTTGGTCGAGCTAATGGTGACGATTGCGGTCATGGCTATTATTGCACTGATGGCTGCGCCATCAATGTCAAATTTATTAGAAAGTAAACGTTTAGATGCTAATCAAAGAGACTTAATCAACACTTTATCAGAAGCGAAAAGTCAGGCAATTTTAGGCCGTCAGAATGTTTCTGTTAACTTGAACTCAACAGCTTCAAATACACCCACTTCATTAAATTGGCAGACAGCTTCTAATAATACTCTTGAGCTAAAAAATATAGCCGCTGATGGTACGCAAAGTTCTTTAACGACTACCACTTTAGCTTTTAATGCAAATGGAGTAGTGGCAAATATAACTCAAGATACGCTTTTATCTATTTGTAATTCTAGAATAAATAAAAAGAAAGTCATTATTTTGACCAAGCTTGGCACTTTAGTTTTTAAGGCCGAGGAGACTTGTTAATGCATCACTATAAGCAAAAAGCCCAAGCTGGGGTGGGCTTACTCGAAGTTTTGGTTGCCTTAATTTTACTTGCTATTGGAGTTTTAGGTTATGTTGCCTTGCAGCTAAGAGCTATGGATGCCTCTTCAGAAGCATTAAGTAAATCTCAAGCCATTCTAGTGATGAGGGGATTAGCAGAAAATATCCGTACAAATAGTACTCAAGCTAGCCAGTATCCTACATTTGTGCGTAGTTATAGCAACTATACATCTGATACTCCTGCACCCACGTCATGTTTTAACTCTCTATGTACTGCCTCCCAACTTGCTCAATTTGATGCCTATCAAGCAGCTAGAAATGCTAATCAACTGGGTATGAGAATTACGATGTCAAATTGCCCTGGCGTTACAAATACAATGGTGCAACAACGCCAGTGCCTATTTGTCTTTTGGGGTAAAACTGCGCCAGTGATTACTACAAATGGAACAAATACTAGTGTGGATGTTTCAAGTTGTATGAGTAATAACGGTGTTTACGTGAATAATTCAACTTGCTTAATGATGGAGGCATATTAAATGGCTCAATCATTTATTTCTAATAAAGAACAAGGTTTTACCTTGATTGAACTTATAGTCGCCTTAGCTTTAGGCCTAATATTAGTGGCTGCTGCAACACAGCTATTTATTGGAGGGCTTTTATCGAGCCGATTGCAAAAGGCCAATGCTGAAATCCAGGACAGCGGTATTTTTGGTTTGGAATATATGGCACGTGATATACGGCTTCTAAATTATGGAAATGTTGTAAATCCACAATTAACAGATACAACGCCTTGGGGAGGTATTGTATTAACAGGTTCAACAGCAACAAATGCCAACAATATTAATTTTATTCCAAAAGTTGATACAAATACTTATATTCCGGAAGCGTTATTAAGCCGTGGTGCAGGTGATACGGTAAGTACAGTGAATAACCACTGGAAAGGTCTTTCAAATATACAGAATAGTTCAAATGCTGAAGTACAAAGCGATCAACTGACTATTCAATTCATTGCCCCGACCAATATGACTAATTGTGAAGGTGTGAATGTGTTAGCGGGGGACCTAATAGTTCAACGGTATTTTTTACGTGTTGATAATAATGGTAGCTCTCAACAGGATTATGCACTTGCATGTGATGCGAATACCCCTGCGGTTAGTGCTACAGCGCAACCTGATATCGTTAATGGATTAGGAGATGCAGGGCAAATTATACTGCCTCGTATTGACCATTTTCATGTCTTATTAGGTGCGAAAAACGCAGCTGGTAATTTTGCTTATTACACAATTCCTCAGTATCGGGTGGCTGCACAAGCTGCTCGAGATGCGAGTCCAGCTGTGGCTGCTCCAAGAATTCTGTCAATACAAATATCGGTATTAGCCCGTTCTACAAATAATGCTCAAAATAAGGCAATAGACCCTAATCAGTCTTTTCTTATGCTAGATCAGAATGTGCATGCTGCCGATAACAGAACTCGCTTTTTGCGACGCGTATATAGCGTGACAATTGCTTTACGCAATGCAATGGGGGAAACAATATGACCCATTTAAATTATAAAAATATTAAAGGTCGATCTAAGGAAACGGGTGCCACACTTATTGTTGTACTTATTATTTTATTGATTGTTATTTCTGTCGGGGTTTTGGCAATAAGAGTAGCGATTGTTTCTCTAAAAGTTGCAACTAATAGCCAAGTTGGCCAATTAAACTTTCAATCTTCAGATACTCCGTTAGAGCTTATTGTACAGATGAACCCAACCACATTGACAAATATTACCAATGTGATTGGAGCAGCACTGAAAGCACATGAAAGTAACCCTGGTGCGGAATATAACTTTTGCTATAAACCAACTTCTACATCTGTAAGTTTTGCTCAAACTCGGGGGGCAAGTTTGCTTCGAGCTGGCAGCGCTAATAATGCTGTGGTTGAAGATGGTGGAGTAGCAGGTTTCTGCGATTTAACAAGTGACTATGGGAGTAATCGTCAAGCGGTAGTTACTCAAGTTGCTGTCAGTATCCCAACCGATGCCATGGCTGATATTCCGGGTTCAAATCTACCTCGGGACATAAATCTTTCCGAAGGAACCCAACTTCCTAAAAGCATGCTATCTACGCAACGTATTCGGGTTATTACAACAGCGTTTTTACCTGCTTATGCCTCGACTTCTTTAGAAACTCTGCAATCTGATTGCTTAAGTACGAGTTCCGCAAAAATTAGTGACAACTTTGATAGTGCATTAACGGATAAGCAAACCCTAGCTGATTGTTTGGCAAACTATAACGTACCTTTTAGTACTCAAGTTCAAGAATTTAACTATACCAATAAGCTGACTGAAATCACGGCACCAGGTTCATAATGGGGAATATCATGAAACTAAAATTGAAGAATTTTAAGCCAAATAATTTATGGTATGCCGTCTGTTCAAGCTCAATGATATTCACATGGCTGATGACAAGCTCTGTGGTGCAGGCAAGTGATTTACAAATTTATGCCTCACCTACAGCAGGTAAAAAAACAATTGTGATGATGTTGGATACATCAGGAAGTATGACCAACAATAGTTATGGTGAAAACCGCTTAGCCATGCTTAAAAATGGTATGAATGCTTTTTTGGCTAGCAATAACCCTGTCTTAAATGATACGCGAGTAGGTTTAGGAAATTTCTCGGCAAATGGTGACAGCCGAAGTGGACAAATTTTAGTGGCTGCTGCTCCTTTAGGTGATGCAAGTACTTTAAATACGGTAGGCTCACAACGTTATAAATTAAAACAAGCTGTTGCTAATTTAAAATCAGGGGGCACGACACCTTCAGCCCATGCTTATGCTGAAGCAGCTGCTTACTTAATGGGAACAACCACATATTCAGAAACGAATTATGCTATTCGTAAAGAGAGTTATATTAAACGTGTAAGAAGATTTGATAATAAAACTGAATACTCTTCTTGCACTAATTCTTCACAAATTGATATTAATACCTTAAGTCAATCATGTCGTTCTAATGGCTGGAGTAGCTGGACCACGTTCAATCCAGGAGTAAATACATTAACAGATTATGAGACTTCATCTGACTGGACTTATTACTATACTTATTACTACACCACTTTTAATTATGCTGTAGCAAATGCAGATAGCGGTATTCCAAAATCTAAATCAAACGATACAGCTAGCAATCCGAATATTGTTGTAGACCGAAATGCTACTAACTCCAATGCAGTGTATCAGTCACCTTTACCTGCAGTAGCGAATCGTCAGAGTTGTGATGGACAAGGTATTTACTTCTTATCGGATGGCGAACCGAACAATACAACAAATACACGTTCGGCAAGTGTTATGTCGACTGCTTTAGGTAGTACTTTTGGAGCTGATTTTAATTGTTCTGGAGGTTTATCTAACACTACGGCAGACTCTGGTTGGGCTTGTATGGGGGAGTTTGCAAAAAGATTATTTGATAAAACAAAGAATCCTGCCGGAGTCTCTATTCAAACAGCATTTGTCGGTTTTGGTAGTGACTTTTCTAGTTTGAGTTCTTCTGATGTAAAAAATGCCTGCCGTTTAAGTTCGAGAACCCAGTCTGACCGAAAAGGAGATGATGCGTGTTCACCGAATCAATCTACAAATGCGGTAGCTGCACCAGGTTATGGAAATGGTGGTTTTTTCCCTACTCAGAGTTCACAAGGTGTAACAGACAGCGTTATCGCATTTATTAATAATTTAGATAAAGTTCCTTTAGAACCCTTAACCACAGGTGCTATCTCAGTTCCATATGATGCATTGAATCCCAAAAATTTACAGGAATATGGTTATTTACGAGCTTTTGAGCCAAATCCAGCTAACACGTACTTAACATGGCGTGGAAATTTAAAGAAATATCATGTTGTTTTATCTGGAGCGAATGCAGGTGCTTTTGAGGCCAATTCTGGCGGATTAGTCTACAATGCAAGTGGGGCTTTTAGGACTGGAACAAAGGATTATTGGAATAGCTCTACTTATACTGACGGAGGCAAAGTCTTTTTAGGTGGTTCATATGCGAATGTGCCTTTACCCATTGCTGGGCAACCTGAAACACGTGATGCAGAAGGAAATATCACAAAATATTATTACGCAGTACAAAGTAAAATCCGCAACTTATTTACTGATGTTTCCGCCGTTGCAGCAGATGGTAGCTTAACGAAAATTTCAACTTCTGGAACTAATTTGCTAAAAATTCCAGCTGTTCCACCAGAAGGAACTAATCCTTTTGATACGGTGGCTAATACAGCAAGTTATGTTTTAGGTAAATTTGATCCATCAACTGGACAAAATATTTTAAAAGCTTTTCCTATAAGCTTGAAATTAAAAATATTAAATTATTTAGGTTATTCAACAGATATTAATGCAACAACTCTGCCTTCATCTTTGGTTACATCGAATGAACCTTATTTATCGATGGGGGGAAGTATTCACTCTTTACCGGTTCAACTAACCTACAATGGAACACTAGATGATAATGGGAATTTAACATCTGCCCGAGAACAATCCATCCTCTATGGAACCATGGAAGGCGGGTTACATATTGTGGATGCTTCATCTGGTATTGAGCAAATGGTCTTTGTTCCTGCAGATATTTTAAATGATTCAGTTGCTTCCAAAGCTTTAGTTGTTGGTCAAAGTGATGCTTCAGCTCCCGCTCATGGTATGGACGGAGCTTGGGTATCTGATCCAGCCTATAATATTACTACAGTGGGAAGTGGTAGCTCGGCAGTATCAAAAGTAACTGCAAAGCAAATGAATATTTATGGCGGCATGCGCATGGGGGGAAGTAGCTACTACGGACTAGATGTATTAAGCCCTACTTCACCGAAACTGCTTTTTAGAATAGGGGCAGACCAGACTGACTATAGCCGTATGGGTCAAAGCTGGTCTAAACCCGTACTCGCGAACATCCGTTATAACGGTTCTATTAGACGCGTCCTGATTGTTGGCGGTGGTTATGATCAGTGTTATGAAAAACCAAATATTACGTTGACTGACGCTTGCTTTACCAATGGAAAAGCAAAAGGAAATGCTGTCTATATTATTGACGCAAAAACTGGTCAGCGTTTGTGGTGGACAAGTGATACAGGTTCTAATACTGATAACGCCAATATGAAGCATAGTATTGTTAGCCGTATTAGTACTTTAGACCGTGATGCTGATGGCTTAGTCGACCATCTATATTTTGGAGATTTAGGCGGACAAATTTTTCGCGTGGACCTTAATAATAATCAGACAAAAACCAATTCGACCTATAGCAGTTTTGGTGTCAGAGTTGTGCGTTTAGCGAATTTAGCAACAAATGATTCAACTTATGATGGCACAAATGATTATACAGGTGGGAATGCTCCTCGTTTTTATGAGCCTCCAACAGTAACGATCCACGATTATGGAATTCACACTTTTATTACAGTAGGTATTGCATCAGGAGACCGTAGTACACCTTTAGACGTTTACCCACTCACAGGCCGTGAAGGTATGACGCCTGCAAGTGCATTAAGTGGACGTCCTGTAAATAATGTATATGGAATTATTGATAGAGACTTTGTTAAAAAGAACTTAATGTCTTTAACTGATAATCAGCTTGAAACAAAAGATATTACACGGACAGGCTTAAGAAAAAATCCACAAATTCTAAGAACAGGTGAAACAAGAGTAGCTCAAATTTTCTTCCCCACTACAGGAGTAGGTAAAGGTGGTTGGTATCGCTCGCTTTCTAGTACGAGCGATGGTACAGAAAAAGCTAATAATAGTTTTCGTATTAAAGGAGGACTCAAAGCTTTTGAGGAACCAATGGCAATTACGGGTAATTTAATTATTCCAGTTTATGACCCTCAAGGAACGGGAATTGTTGCGGCAGATCCTTGCCTACCTCGTGTTGTGGGAGAAACAGACCGACAAACTTATTGTTTACCATTTGGTGCTTGTCTTAATCCGGATGGAACCATTAATTCAAATAAAGAAAACCCGAGCGGGTTTCAAACAAAAACTGGTAGTAACTGTCCAGCTGGAGTCTCTGAATGTAATACAAATGTCATTGGTGCAGGTATTCGTAATATCACATTTGTTCCAAAAAGAGATGAACCTCCTGTGACTAATAGTTGTGGCAAATTACAGCTGTCTGGAAACGAGAACGGAACAGGTGAGTGGCAGTGTACAAGTCATTTACTTCCTGTGCGCTGGTATGAGCGCTATCGCTAGAAGGAACAGCTTATGAATAAATACTCTATTCTACGGTTCAATCAGGGGGTTACCTTGATTGAGCTTATGGTCGTGATTGTTATCGTTGCTATTTTTGCTTCAATTGCTATCCCTTCATATCAAAGTTATAGCCGTAGAGCTACTGCATCTGCGGTTAAAAGTGAAATTTTGAAATTAGCTGAACAATTAGAACAGCATAAATCAAGAAATTTTACTTATAGGGGTTTTACCACAACCTCTATAACCCTACCTCGCGGGGGATATACGATTCAGATTACTGATGATACGACCACAGGTAATTTATTAACAAATTCTGCTGCTAATGGTCAAACATGGGTAATTAGAGCAACCACAACAGATTCGAGAAATTTTAATTTTATTGCTAAAAATTCAGGTATACGTTGTCAAAGTTTAACAGTTACAGCCGTTGATAATGATTGTGGTGGAACGACTACTTGTAATACATGTGAAGCGAACAGTGAGGTTTGGCAGTGAAGAATGGTTTTTCTTTAATTGAAATTATGGTCGTGGTAGCAATAGTTGCAATTTTAGCGGCTATAGCCACCCCTTCATATTTACAATATTTGCGTAAAGGACATCGTACTGCTGTTCAATCCGAAATGATGAATATTGCGCAGACATTAGAATCTCAAAAAATAGTAAATAACCGTTATCCTTCGGATGCGACCATACAGTCGATTTATGGTTCTAATGTGAGTCCTATACAAGGTCAGGCTCTATATAAGTTAGCTTTTGCAACTCTAAATGATTCAACTTGGGTACTTACTGCAACACCTATTTCTACTAGCTTACAAGCAGGTGATGGAATTATTTGTTTAAATGACCAAGGGCAAAAATTTTGGGCAAAAGGTGCCACAGTTTGTGCATTATCTGCTTCATCGAGTTGGACCGAGTAATTTAAATTCAAAACTGCGGATAACTCAAAATTTAATCTTTCTTTCAGGGTGAAAATCACGTAGAATATCGCCCTCTATGAAAGGGGTTTGAAGTGTTGCCGATGGTCGGTGCAGGGATAATCCGTAAGAATTATAAGGCTTTTATCATGGTTGTTATTCGTTTAGCACGTGGCGGCGCAAAAAAACGTCCATTCTATCAAATCGTTGTGACTGATAGCCGCAATGCACGTGATGGTCGTTTCATCGAGCGTATCGGTTTCTTTAACCCAACTGCACAAGGTCAAGCAGAAAAACTTCGTTTAGACGCAGACCGTTTTGCTCACTGGGTTTCTCAAGGTGCTCAACCTTCTGAACGTGTTGCTTCTTTGGCTGCTCAAGCTAAAAAAGCTACTGCATAATTATTGTAGTAGGTAGCCCATGACACCAACACAGAATGTTCCCGAAGATCGTATTCAGATTGGACAGTTACGTTCAGCTTATGGATTAAATGGGTGGCTCTGGGTGTATTCCAATACAGAACCCATGAGCAATATGTTTGACTACTTGCCTTGGTACATCGAGACCAAGGCCGGTTGGCAAATCGTTGATGTAAAACGTTGGAAACCACATGGCAAAGGCCTGGTTGTTGCTCTAAAAGGTGTGAGTGATCGCACAGGAGCAGAAAGCTTGGTTGGCGCTAATATCTGGATTGCTAAATCTCAACTGCCGAAAGCAGATGTAGATGAGTACTACTGGTCAGATTTGAAAGGCTTAACAGTGTTAGGTCTTGATGACGACGAACAGGAAGTGAACTTGGGGCAAATTCATGAGTTGTTTGAAACTGGAGCCAATGATGTGATGGTTGTACGCGCTACACCAGACAGCATTGATTCAGAAGAACGCATGATCCCGTGGCATAAAGATGTGGTGCAACGCGTTGATCTTGAAGCTGGTCGCATTTACGTCAATTGGGGCGTAGATTATTAATCCTTTTTATAGGATTAACGCAGCAGGAAAATAGAGGAGTCTGCGGTGTTTTTTGCAGTCATTACGCTTTTTCCTGAAATGTTTGAAGCGATTACAGCCTACGGGATTAGCGGGCGCGCAGCAAAACGTGACATAGTACAAGTCACTTGTATTAATCCACGTGATTTTGCTGAAGGGAATTACCGAAGAGTGGATGAACGTCCATTTGGTGGTGGCCCTGGTATGGTGATGATGGCGGAGCCTTTGGCAAAAGCAATTAACCATGCCAAACAACTTGCTTCGCAAGCAGGATGTGTTCATGTACCTGTGGTGTATATGTCTCCACAAGGCAAAACTTTAAATGAACAGGCAGTACAGCAGTTTGTCGATTATGATGGCTTAATTGTATTGTGTGGGCGTTATGAAGGCGTCGATGAGCGTTTGATCCAGCATTATGTTGATCAGGAATGGTCAATTGGAGATTACGTCTTATCTGGTGGTGAACTACCTGCCATGGTGTTGCTTGATAGTATTATTCGCCGTTTGCCGAATGTAATGTCAGATGAGCAATCAGCGATACAGGATTCTTTTGTAGATGGTCTTTTGGATTGTCCGCAATACACTAAGCCAGACCAGTTTGAAGGGTTAGAGGTTCCTGAAATTTTAAAGTCGGGACATCATGCCAATATTGAGAAATGGCGTTTTTTGCAGCGTTATCAACGAACTTTAGAGCGTCGACCTGAGTTGATTGAACAGGTTACGTTGACTAAGCAGCAAAAAAAATGGCTGTCAGATGAACAAGGGTAAGCACATCCCCTGTGTTTTTCTGAGCAAAAGATGAGAAGCTTTGCTTCGAATTAAAGCATAAGTCTATTTTTTATAGATTTATGTGTACTTAAGGCTCTTTACGGTTGTCGTAAAGGGAAAGTTAAACGGGTTGATATGCGCTTTAGCCTCTATCCCCAGCGGAAACTCAGGCCTCTTCTGACTCCGCACATATTGGAGATTCCCACAATGAGTGGTAAACATCCTTTAGTTCAAGCTATTGAAAATTCACAGTTAAAAACTGACCTTCCTGAATTTGCTCCTGGTGACACAGTAGTTGTTCAAGTTAAAGTAAAAGAAGGTGACCGTGAACGTCTTCAGGCATTTGAAGGTGTTGTAATCGCTAAGAAAAACCGTGGTTTGAACTCTGCGTTCACAGTACGTAAAATTTCTAGCGGTGTTGGTGTTGAGCGTGTATTCCAAACTCACTCACCAGTTGTTGCTAAAATCGAAGTGAAACGTCGTGGTGACGTTCGTCGTGCTAAACTTTACTACCTCCGTGACTTGTCTGGTAAAGCTGCACGTATTCGTGAAAAATTACCAGCTCGTAAAGCGTAAGCTTATAGCGAGTAAAAAATGCGCCTTTTGGCGCATTTTTTTGTTTTAAAGCTTATAATCCTTGAAGTTTTAAACGGTTAGCATGTTGACGGTAAACCGAGACAGGGTCTGCTGCAAAAATAGAACGTATTCCCATGACCTGATTGACTTCATCTAAATGATTCCAGTTATAGTCGTCACGAATAGTTTTACCAAATTTGGCACTGCATCGAGACACAAGCCCATCATTATCCCCAAATGGGTCAATCACTAGACTACTTCCTGTCAATGCCATGTCAAATGGATCTAATGGATTTGTGAGTGCTTTATTACCAGAGAATGAATACATATAGATTCCTTTCTCTTGATAAGCACCTTCACCACAAGACGTGGTAGGAACACCCATTGGAAATTGAGAATTAAAGTGTGCAGAGCCTTGAGTCGATAAACTGTGGGCACCTGCTAAGGAGTCATGCGGATAACTATTTGGGTCTAGACCTCCTGCCCAAGTAATTGCTGCGGAAAACCAGTTTACTAATGTTGCCAGTCCGGATAGAGGAGTACCCTCAACATTCAGGATGACATCTGCCATTGGCGATCCTTTGTGAGGTGCACCAATAGTAGTAAGCGAAGCGACTTTTTCAGGCATGATCCCAGCGACATAGCGAATTGTTGGTCCCCCGTGGCTATGTCCGATCAAGTTGACTTTAGGCTTTCCAGTAATGGCAATAATTTCTTCTACTTGTTGGGCAAGTTGTTCTCCACGAACTTCAGTTGAATTAAACGGAGAAACTCTTGTTGCCCAGACATTTCCTCCGTTACGTGCAAGATCAGGAAGAATCTGATACCAGTAGTCCAGACCAAGCGTATCTGTTCCAACTCGATTAAAACCCGCCATACCATGGTTAAAAACCAATGGATATTTGGTTTGTGCATAAGTTGAATAGACGAATGAGCTTTTGACTTGCTCTGCATTTGTGGCATGGGTTGCTGAAACACTCAGTCCTGAGAGTATTGCAGCACAGAAAAATATTAAGTTCCTTTTCATTTTTTACTCAATATTTTTATTTTGTATGAGAAGCAGCTTCTACTGCTGGATAAGGTTTGGCTCACTTTGAAATAGAAAAGCCTAGTAGTTAAAGGGTAGTTCACCTCCTTGGTCATGGACTGTTTCAAAAGTTCTAAGACGAAGCTGTTCTTGCGATGAGCTAAATTGTTGTTGGCGTAGTTGTTGAATAGCTTGTTTTTTAGCGCTGTCACTCATATTGCTATGTAGGACTTCATCACGTTGATTTAAGTAGCCAGTTACTCGCTGTTGCCACGCATTACGCTGTATATCTAAAGTTTCTAATCGTTGAGTTGCTTCGGCTCCAACAAGTGCTGTACGCATTTGCCGAAGTTCCTCTGCTGAACCATTGCGAGCTTTAATTTGTTTGGTCAGTGTGTGTAAATCATCAAGCTTTGAAAGTTCTTGTAGGTTTTCTTGCCAGTCTTCTGGTAATTGTTCAAAGCGCTCTTTGAGTTTTTTAGCTTTTTCAATTTCGCTTAAAGATGAATCTTCTAAAATCTTCATGCGATCTAATGTGTAGTTCTGATAAATGTCTTCTGTTGAAAATAACCCTTCAATTTCAGAGGCAGAGAAGAAACGTTTTCTTATATCTTGAATTGAACTGAAGATCTTTTGAAAATAATTTTGATCTTGTTGTTTAGATTGAGGCGGTTGAATTTGTGCAAGCTGCTCACGGTATTTTAAATAACGCGTCCACAAATCAATAATCTGTGAGCGGGCTGGTTCTAAATACTGATCTTGTATAAATTTCTCAAAATGAGTTTTAACTTGTTGTAAATTGCTCTCGCCATACTGCGTAATAAAATATTCAAAGCAGTCACGGGTTTGGCTATTCACAACTAAATGCTGTGAACTATTAATTTTTAATTGGCAGTTAACTTGAGTATCTTGCTGACTTTTACTCAAATAAGTATTTTCGTTTAATGGTGAATTTAAAGTAGATTGTGAAGTAGCTACCAACCTAGCTTCATCCTGATTTGGCTGAGGTGAAGTATTTTCCGAGTCTGGGCTTAGCCAATACACACATGCGATGAGGCTCAAAATAAAAAATCCGAGCACACACCACCATATCTTTTTCTGCATCCTTTGCATAAAGATATCTTCCTTAAGTTTTCATTTGTTGTTTTTTTACTCGATCATTAATGTGCCATAAAATAAGTGAAAAGGCACCTAAATATTATGAAAATATCTTGCTGAATTTGCTAACATGTCGGCACTTTTCTCTAGCTTTGTGTTCCAGTAAAAATGACGACAAAAAATCAAAAAATTTCTCGTCGCCATATCAGTGGTGTATTTCTTTTAAATAAACCATTAGGGCTAAGTTCTAACGCTGCTTTGCAAAAAGTGCGTTGGCTTTACCGTGCCCAAAAGGCGGGTCATACTGGTGCATTAGATCCATTAGCAACCGGTTTACTTCCTATTTGTTTAGGAGAGGCCACTAAATTCTCACATTACTTGCTGGACTCGACAAAGCGTTATCAAACTACTGTTCGATTAGGCCAAACTACAACAACAGGCGATGTTGAAGGCGATATTTTACAAGAACGTCCTATCCCGGTTCTTAGCAAAGAGCTTATTGAGCAAACTTTAGAAAAGTTTAGGGGCGATATTCAACAAGTTCCACCGATGTACTCGGCATTAAAAAAAGAAGGTAAGCCACTATATGAGCTGGCCAGAAAGGGTATAGAGATTGAGCGCGAGGCACGCCCGGTTACGATTTATGCCTTAGAACTTATTGAATTTAATGAAAATAGTATCACTTTAGATGTAACTTGTTCTAAAGGAACATATATTCGTGTGTTAGGTGAAGATATTGGTGAGGCACTTGGTTGTGGTGGTCATTTAACGATGCTTCACCGTATTCAAACTGGACATTTTGAACTCATCCCAAGTTATACCATTGAATATTTGGAAAGCTTAACGGAAGAGCAAAGAGAAGCTTTGCTACTGCCCGTATATGCTCCAATTGACCATTTCTTAAAAATTCAGGTTCCCGAAGGACGGGAAAAATATTTTTGTAACGGTCTAGAAAGCAATATTGATCATTCTGCAGAAGCAGAAGTGTTGGTTTTTTCGGGTGAACGCTGTCTAGGTTTAGCTGAAATTACCGATAAAAAACGGTTGGTACCTAAACGTATCTTAAATTTGTAGTAGATGTAGAGTATAAAACATGGGCATGGAATGGGATGTTATCCTTAGTTTGATCTTTTTTGCGTTTACTGCGGGAGCAATTGATGCTGCTGTTGGTGGCGGCGGACTCATCCAGATTCCCGGGATCATGAGCACTTTTCCTAACATGTCGACTGCTACGGTGATTGGTACCAATAAAGTCTCATCCATTTTTGGTACGGCATCGGCGGCTTATACATTTGCTAAAAAAGTAAAGTTGCAATGGAAGCTTTTAGCCGTTATTGCCATTTGTGCCTTGATTAGTTCTTTCGCCGGCGCGGCTTGTTTGTCGCTTATCCCTCAATCGGTATTGCGTCCTTTCGTTTTCGTAATGTTGATTGTGATTGCGATTTATACCCTAGTTAAAAAGAACTTCGGGCAAGTCCATACCGAGCAAAAAATTACCACGAAAATGCTCGTTTTAGCTGGTATTGGTAGTCTGGCGATTGGCTTTTATGATGGTATTTTCGGGCCGGGTACTGGTAGTTTCTTTATCTTTTTCTTCATTCGTTTTTTACAAGTCGATTTTTTACATGCTTCGGCGTTGTCAAAAATCGGTAATTTTATGACTAATTTAGCTGCGCTGAGTTTCCTCATCCCAACTGGTCACGCTATTTTACATATTGGTTTAATGATGGCAGCGGCTAACGTGCTAGGTTCTATTGTTGGGGTGCGTACTGCGCTTAAATACGGTAGTGGTTTTGTACGTATTATCTTTTTAATTTTGGTGAGTATCCTGATTTGCCGTTTGGGATATCAAATGTTTGTTACAGGTTAAATAAGATAAAAAGTATGAACTGTCCTGAGGAGTGGTTCATACTTTTATGTATCTTTTAAAATTAGAAATATAAAAAACATTACAGAAACTTACTAGAAAGAAAACTGTGTAAAAAATAGTCTCATTTTAAGCTACTTAAATAATATAAATTTTGCCGTACGATAAACCTTGAAATAAAAAAGATTTTTTAACTAAAAATGAGGAAGAGAATGAATATTTTCGAAGCATTAAGAGAAAGCCACGAAAATCAACGCAACCTTTCTGAACAATTAATCCAGACACATGGTTTAACCGAAGAACGAAAAGAATTATTTGATGCATTAAAAAACGAACTTTATGCTCACTCAGTTGCCGAAGACCGTTATTTATATATCCCTTTAATGTTTGATGATGTCGGTTTGGATATTACGAGACATGCTTTATCTGAACATCATGAAATGGATGAATTGGTCGAGCAACTCGAAAAAACGGATATGAGTAGCCCAAGTTGGTTGGCAACCGCTAAACAGTTGAGCGAAAAAGTCCATCACCACTTAAAAGAAGAAGAGCATAAGTTTTTTCAGCAAGCCGGTAAAATTCTTAAAGACAGTGAAAAAGAAACGCTAGGCAATAAATATTTAAAGGAATATAAAAAGTATAAAAAACAGCAATAAGCTACACCTATGATGCTGTTTTACTTCTTAAAGTAACCCCAATTGACGCTAGCATTACGCAAGCTAAAGCCACCCATTGCAGCATGCTGATTTCTTCGTGAAGTAATAAGAAACCTGTTAATGCTGCCAATGCTGGCGCTAAACTTGTTAGGGTGCCATAAGTTAATTTATTAAGTTGTTTGAGTGCCATTAGGTCGAGTGCATAGGGAATAGCAGTCGCTAAAACTGCAATAAGTAAGGCTTTACCCCAGTACTGTGTATCAAGTAATGCTGGGCCATTATACCAAATAGCAATTGGTAATAAGGCGAGGGCAGATACGGTAATCCCTATGGTTAAGGCATGCATTCCTATATTTTGAGTTACAACTTTTTGACCAAAATAAATATAGAATGCCCAACAAAGCCCTGCGCCTAAAGCACAGGCTGCACCTACGTAAGAAAAGTGGTGTTGAGTTGGATCTTGCCAAGGTACCATGAGTGCAATACCCAGCATGGCAAAAGCTACCCAGATATATTCGCTCTTTTGTTTGATAGAAACTAGGGCTAGGCCTAATGGACCAATAAATTCTAGACCTACCGCAATCCCTTGGGGCAATTTTCCAAGAGAGGTGTAAAATAAGATATTCATTAACCCTAATGATGCGCAGTACATTAATAAATCACGCCATTTTAAATAAGGTAAGCGAGACCAGATTTTCCAAGAACGGAACATAACGGCAACAATCACTGCTGCAAAACATAGTCTTAAAATAGTAACGGTAAGCGGATCTAAAGCCGCAATAAGTTGCTTGGCAAATGAAGCGCTGATTTGATACGAAACCATCGACAAAATCATATATAGCACAGCAATAATTGGAAGATTTTGCATGGAAGTACCTTAACGCTTCATTTGATATGTAAAAAATAAGGGTGATTAATTATAGCCAATACTGGGTTTCAACTCGCAGGTTTTGCAGAATTAACTTACTGTTTTTTCACGTTGTTGTCGGGCTCTTTGGGTGGTTATGGTACAACCCACAGAAGCAGTAATAATAGTGGCAAGTGCCAACCATTGATTCCATAACAGGTATTCACCTAAGAAGATAAAACCGGAAAGTGCAGCAACAGCTGGCTCTAGGCTCATCAATGTTCCAAAACTTAAAGGTGTTAAATTGCGTAGAGCTAACATTTCTAAAGAGAATGGAAGTGCACTGGCTAAAACGGCGAGACCAATAAAATAAAAAAAGTATGGTGGTTCTATAACTTGCCCAATCGAGCCTGAGAAAAAAGTAATGGGTAAAAGTATACAAGCACCTACAGTCATGCCCAAACAAACTGTATGGTTACCTGAGATACCAGAAGGCTTTTGCCCTGCAATAATATATAGGGCCCAACAAGCACCCGCACTCATCGCAAATAGGACTCCAATCCAGTCCAAGCTATGTGCTTGGTTAAAAGGAAATAATAAAATGAGACCAATAATTGCGAAAGTGACCCAGACAAAATCATATTTTTGCTTAGCATGGTAAAGGGCCACACTGAGTGGACCAATAAATTCAAATGCAACCGCAATACCAATGGGTAAACGTTCAAGCGATAAATAGAAAAGGGCATTCATGCCAGCAAGAGCAAAGCCATAACTTAAAATAGCTTTCCATCGGACCTGACTAAAATTAATTTTCCAGATCTGAAAAAGGAAAGCCAAAATAAATGCCCCGATACATAAACGCATTGCAGAAACAGTCAGTACAGGAAAGTTCTGAAACAGGACTTTAGCTAAGGATGCGCTACTTTGGACACTTAACATGGCAAGAATAAGAAAGCCCAAAGCATGAAGCTGGGATTTCTGGCTTGGACTGGACATTTTATTATTTGATCAATTGGTATACTTTTCACATGATAATGTAAATACCTATAAAAAAGCCACAGACAATGCTGTGGCTTTTAAATTTACAGTCTGTATTAGAACAATACGCGTACGCGAATTGTGCCTTCAACTTCATGCAACATATCTAAAGCTTCTTGAGAAGCAGAAGCATCTACGTCCATTACAAGGTAACCGATGTCGCCTTTAGTCATAAGTGACTGACCAGAAATGTTGATGCCTTGTTCAGCAAACAAGTTGTTGATTTTAGACAATACACCCGGTACGTTTTTGTGGATGTGTAGTAAACGGTGTTGACCCGCTGTCAATGGCAACGCGATTTCTGGGAAGTTTACCGCAGAAAGTGTCATACCCTTATCAGAGTAAGCAACAAATTTCTCTGCTACTTCTAAACCGATATTTGCTTGAGCTTCCATTGTTGAACCACCAACGTGAGGAGTCAAGATCACGTTGTCTAAACCACGAAGTGGAGACTGGAATTCTTCACCATTTGCTTTTGGTTCTTTCGGGAATACGTCAACTGCCGCACCTGCAAGGTGACCAGATTTGATTGCATCAGCTAAATCTTCGATTACTACGCATGTACCACGTGCAGCATTTAAGAAGATCGCGCCTTCTTTCATTTTTGCAAATTGTTCTTTAGTGAAGAAGTTACGTGTAGACGGAACATCCGGTACATGCAAAGTCACAACATCAGCAGTTGCTAAAAGTTCATCTAAAGAACCAACTTGGCGAGCATTACCCATTGGTAATTTAGTTACTGCATCATAATAAATGACATGCATACCCATACTTTCAGCAAGGACTGAAAGTTGAGAACCGATGGAACCGTAACCCACAATACCTAAAGTTTTGCCACGAGTTTCAAAAGAACCCACAGCAGATTTGTCCCAACCACCACGATGACAAGCCGCTGACTTTTCAGGAACACGGCGAAGAAGAAGAATAGTTTCAGCAAGTACGAGCTCTGCAACCGAACGCGTATTTGAATACGGTGCGTTAAATACAGGAATACCACGTGCCATCGCTGCTTTAAGATCTACTTGGTTTGTTCCGATACAGAAACAACCTACTGCGATCAATTTATTTGCAGCTTCGAAAACTTCTTCAGTCAATTGGGTACGCGAACGAATACCAATAAAGTGAGCATCTTTAATTGCTTCTTTAAGCGCTTCGCCTTCAAGAGCAGTTTTGCGATAGTCAATGTTGGTATAACCCGCAGCGTTTAAAGTATCGACTGCGTTTTGGTGAACGCCTTCTAACAAAAGGAAACGGATTTTATCTTTAGGTAGTGAAAGATGTTGGCTCATTACGGCTCCGCTACAAAGGCCAA
The DNA here is from genome assembly GCF_027855455.1 of Acinetobacter sp. AOR01_HL. Taxonomy (NCBI): domain Bacteria; kingdom Pseudomonadati; phylum Pseudomonadota; class Gammaproteobacteria; order Moraxellales; family Moraxellaceae; genus Acinetobacter; species Acinetobacter sp. AOR01_HL. The sequence goes on from NZ_JAKTIM010000014.1 coordinate 125,840, forward strand.
ATTTGGTGGCGGTATAATAACATACTGGGCAGCGCTATAGATATTTCGTTTATACCATCGCCTTATGGCAATTTTATCTATGTCTAATCACTTCCATTTATGGCTTGTCGAGCGTTACAAAATATGCTTGGCCTACGTTGAGGCCCAAATTTTCCTTTAAGGCCTTATAAAAAGTGTTTTATTGGTGTTAAACATGTTTTGTAGTGACAGTATCTCTATTCTGAACTTTATCGCTTGTGCTGTTACATGTAGAATATAGGAGTTCCTTGAACATTATGGCTTTGCTCAGGTGAAAACCTAGAGAAATATGAGGTCATAGTCCCACCACAGTTTACTTCTTGCTAGGTCTGCAAACGATGAATGCTCCAGTCGCTTTAACACCTGAGTTACTCACCCAATTAACAGCAATCGTCGGTGAAAACCGTATTAAAACCGATGCTGATAGTCTCGAAAACTGGGGTAAAGATCATACCAAGCATTTTAATCCGAACCCATCGGTCATCGTTTTTCCATCAACGACTGAACAAGTTCAGGAAGTTGTGAAGCTTGCAAACCAGTTTAATATCGCAATTACACCGTCAGGTGGACGTACAGGACTTTCTGCTGGTGCTGTAGCAACCAATGGTGAAATTGTCATTAGCATGGACAAAATGAACCAGATTCTTGAGTTCTTCCCGGCAGACCGTATGGTTCGTGTACAAGCTGGTGTTGTGACTGAGCAATTGCAAAATTATGCAGAAGAGCAGGGTATGTATTATCCGGTTGACTTTGCGTCAGCGGGTTCTAGTCAGATTGGCGGTAATATCGGTACCAACGCTGGTGGTATTAAAGTCATTAAATATGGCATGACGCGTAACTGGGTACTCGGTTTAACTGTAGTGACGGGTAAGGGCGACATTTTACGTTTAAACAAAGGCATGATTAAAAATGCAACTGGTTATGCATTACAGCATTTGTTTATTGGTGGTGAAGGTACATTAGGTTTAGTGACTGAAGCAGAAATTAAACTTGAGCGTCAACCACAAAACCTACAAGTTTTAGTTTTAGGTGTGCCTGATTTTGATGCAGTAATGCCTGTGTTACATGCTTTCCAAAAAGATATCGACTTAACTGCATTTGAGTTCTTTGGTGAGCTTGCAATGCAAAAAGTACTCGACCGTGGTCATGTTCAACGTCCATTTGAAACTCAATGTCCATTCTATGTATTGCTTGAGTTTGAAGCGCCATACGAACCGATTATCGACAAAGCAATGGAGATTTTCGAGCACTGTATGGAACAAGGTTGGGTACTTGATGGTGTAATGAGCCAGAGCCTTGATCAAGTAGAGAGCTTGTGGCGTTTACGCGAAGATATTTCTGAATCAATCGCGCCGTTTATTCCATATAAAAACGATATTTCAGTATTAATTACTCACGTACCTGCATTTATTCGTGAGATTGATGCGATTGTTCAAGAAAACTATCCTGACTTTGAAATTTGCTGGTTCGGCCATATCGGCGACGGTAACTTACACTTAAATATTTTAAAACCTGAAAACTTGACCAAAGATGAGTTCTTTGCGAAGTGTCAAGTTGTGAATAAATATGTGTTTGATACCGTTAAAAAATACGATGGTTCAATCTCTGCCGAGCATGGCGTAGGTATGACGAAAAAGCCATATTTGGAATATTCGCGCTCAGCTGAAGAAATCGAATATATGAAAGCTTTGAAAAAAGTATTTGACCCGAAAGGTATTATGAATCCGGGTAAATTATTCGATCTTTAATTAGATCTATTTTGTAGAACTACATAGTTTCTACAGAGTAACCGACAAAGGCATAGCATCATAAAGCTATGCCTTTTGTTTTTTGGTGATGAAAATGCAACGTTTATTTTTAATTTCTGCACTCTGTGCTGGACTTATGACGGGTTGTGCAACTACAAGTAAATTAATTCCTTTTGTGGGCTCAGAAACCCCAATGCAACAAGTACTTAAAACGCAACCCGAGATTGTAAAAGAGCATAACAATACTTCAGTTCAGCAGGTATTTAACCGAGTAGAATCCCCAACTGTTTCTCGCATTACTGTTATACAAACCGGTTTAATGGATGACTCTGTCTCAGCAATTCGGACGGAATATTTATTTAAATTGGTTGATGAAAAGTGGCAATTGCAAAATAAGCAAAAGAGCTACCAATGTGCAAGAGGAAAAGGTTCTAAAGGTTTCCAGACGCAGCTTTGTTCTTAAGCATAAAAAAGACGATAAATATATCGTCTTTTTTTATTTCTTAAATTATACGCCACTTTCTAACATTTTAATTTTGACGTCAACTACATCATCTTTGACTGCTTCATGATGCGCTTGCATATGAGGTGTAGCTAAGTGTGCTTCAAGATGAGCCACACTTTCCCATTTTTCTAACATCACAATAATGTCAGGGTCTTTGTTTTGGAAGCTTGCATTTGAAATGTGGTCAACCAAAGGTTCATAACCATGACAACCATCTTCGGCTAAAACAGTTGGAATGATTTTTTGAAATGCATTCAATACGTTTTGGCGGTGTTGTCCACCCGATTGAGTACGAATTTCCGCGATAATAGTAAGCATGGTTTTCTCCGGGTTAGGCTGCTGCAAATAGTGTGTTCAAATGTGCTTTGTATGCTTCCACATAACTATCTACATCAGGCATTTTAATTACATCATTTACAATAAATGTTGGTAGGGTGCTCATACCTAAGAACTGATTTGCTTTATGAAATGGTAAATAAACACCATCTACACCCACGCCATGGAAAAACTGATCCGCATCGTCAAATGCTTCCATTGGCGCATTCCAAGTAAGCGACAACATATATTTTTTGTCATGAATTAAACCACCTGAACCATATTTTTTTGAGGCATCAGAGCGGCTACGACCATCGTTTGCATAAAGAGAACCATGACCTGTCGTAAATACATCGTCAATATATTTTTTTACGGTCCACGGTGCACCCATCCACCAGCCCGGCATTTGATAAATCACGACATCTGCCCATAAATATTTTTCTACTTCGGCTTCAGCATTGTAGTCACTATCTGCACGAGTGACTTGAACTTCGTGGCCGAGTTCAGTGAGGTGATTCGTCGCTAGTGTCGTGAGTGTGTCATTTAATTCACCATTTGAGTGGGCAAATTGTTTGGCACCATTAATGACTAAAATATTGCTCATGGGAGTTACTCTAATTCAATTCTTAAACTTGAGCGATACTTTAGAGAACTTACTCTTAAAGAAAAATGTAGTAATTGGAAAAATATTATTGATTAAAAATCATTAATCTTGGTTTGATACCTTATACTGGTTTCTTCATTTTAATGGCAAATACTTTACAAAGTTGAACGGAAAAAATTATTTGTAGCCTTTAGCATCAAGGTGAAGTTGTGGTGGAGTTGAGTATGAAAAAGATTGGTTTACTCATGATGTGTAATTTGTTGATTCTGAGTGCTTGTACACCAAATACAAATCCACCTACACCTCAAGCGAACAGTCCGATACAAGCTGTTTTACTCGATCAACCTAATCTTTTAAATAATGCCAGTAATTTAAGTATTTCACAGCAAATGAATGCCTTAGAAGATCCTTCTAATGCTCAAGTCACTATTTTGCAGACAGAGCCTAGTGAAGATGCTGTTTCGAAAACACGTACTGAGTATTTATTAAAAAAAGATCAGACTGTTTGGAAAATCGTGAATAAAAAACAAAGTTATCAATGTACAAAAGGCGAGGAAACAGCAGACTTTCAAGTTAATCCTTGTCCTTAAAGCTGAATTTCTATTGAATATGTGGATAACTTTAGGGTTATTCACAATATAAAAATGAGTTCGTCATCATTAAAATATAGAATTTAAAATTGTTGGAATTGTCCGATTGATGATCAATTTGAAAAGTGATATTGTGTCATCCGGCAATTATGCCAGATGGTAAAAATTACCGAATCTCACGTCATACATTTTTTCTCGTTTTAGACACCTTGTGAATACGGTGTTTCACATTCTAAACATGCACTCTCACGGCATATAACAACTTAACTAAAGATTGACTGACCATACTGTCATCGTCATGACTACATTATTTATTTCAATATGTAGTTGCTGAGACATAGTGGCCGCTATTTTGAAGTGTACAAACTCATGAAAAATATTCAAACGACAGCGTTGAACCGTACAACGTTGATGTTTCCTTTAGCTTTAGTGCTATTTGAATTTGCGGTTTATATTGGTAATGACCTGATTCAGCCAGCCATGTTGGCAATTACTGAAGATTTCGGTGTAAGTGCAACTTGGGCGCCGTCTTCAATGTCATTTTATTTATTAGGTGGTGCATCTGTTGCATGGTTACTAGGACCTTTATCAGATCGATTAGGCCGTAAAAAAGTACTTTTGTCTGGTGTTTTATTTTTTGCCTTGTGCTGTTTTTTAATTTTATTAACGCGACAAATTGAACACTTTCTGACATTACGTTTTTTACAAGGTATTGGGTTAAGCGTAATTTCAGCAGTGGGATATGCCGCAATTCAGGAAAATTTTGCCGAGCGTGATGCGATTAAAGTCATGGCACTTATGGCAAATATCTCATTGCTTGCGCCTTTGCTAGGACCTGTACTTGGAGCTTTCTTAATTGATTATGTTTCATGGCACTGGGGTTTCGTGGCAATTGCTTTACTTGCACTGCTGAGTTGGGTTGGCTTAAAGAAACAAATGCCTAGTCATAAGGTGAGTGTAACCAAACAGCCTTTTAGTTATCTTTTTGATGACTTTAAAAAGGTATTTAGCAATCGGCAGTTCCTTGGGTTAACGTTGGCCTTACCGCTTGTGGGTATGCCGCTTATGCTTTGGATTGCATTATCGCCAATTATTTTGGTCGATGAACTGAAGCTAACGAGTGTGCAATATGGCTTAGCACAGTTCCCGGTATTTTTAGGTTTAATTGTTGGTAACATTGTTTTAATTAAAATTATTGACCGTTTAGCTTTAGGTAAAACTGTCTTAATTGGCTTACCGATTATGCTTACTGGTACGCTAATTTTAATATTAGGTGTTGTCTGGCAAGCCTATTTAATTCCTTGCTTGTTAATAGGTATGACACTCATTTGTTTTGGTGAAGGAATTAGCTTCTCAGTGTTGTACCGTTTTGCACTCATGTCATCTGAAGTGTCAAAAGGAACTGTAGCTGCTGCTGTTTCAATGCTATTGATGACGAGCTTCTTTGCAATGATTGAGCTTGTACGTTACCTCTACACCCAATTTCATTTATGGGCTTTTGTCTTATCTGCTTTTGCATTTATTGCCTTGTGGTTTACTCAACCACGTTTAGCTTTAAAACGAGAAATGCAGGAAAGAGTTGCACAAGACTTACATTAAAAAAATACCGGAATTTATATTCCGGTATTTTTTATTCTATTTAATTTCATGCTCTAAAAGTTTGCCTTTTAAGCATAAGAGTTCAGGCAAGGTTTCTAATAATAAACTCATCTGTTTTAAGACAAGTGTGTAGTTCTCTGAAAAATGTTCGTGAGTTATTAAACTTTGAATTTGCTTTAAAGTCTGTTCAAGAAAACTAAAGTTAACCGAAGCTTGTTCAAATAAACTTTGTTTAAGAATTTGCTGACAATCCAGTAAAAGTTGTAATACCTGTTGATCATCAATTTTTTGTCTTTGGCTGCCTAATGCTGCGACATAACTCAACTGGCTGTGGCTATAAACCAAATAACGAAAGGCGTAATGAATCAGCTCTGGATTTGGGTTAGGCTCGGCACTTAAGCTTGAAATCATATTCGACAGTTCAATTTGCGCGTTATGTGCAGCACGGCGAATTCTACGATATTCAATGTCTTGATTTTTCCCATGCTGATATTGCTCAACAATCACATTAAAATAATCGAAGGTTGCTTGGCTACTTTTCTTAATATTGTTTGGAATATTACGGAAGTTCCAGTCTGGCCAAATAAAATTAACAGCAAGCCAAGCAATAAAGCAGCCTAATAAGGTGTCGATTAGGCGAGGTAAAATAATGCTGTAACCTGCACCTTTTAAGTTGAAAATGAGCAATACCATTAAGGTTGCCATCAGTGTTGCCAGCGCATATTTTTTCTGGCGTAAGTAGAAAAAGCTAACTCCACAAATAATGGTAAGAATGAGTTGACCTTCAATACTAGGAACAAAATATAAAATGGGAATACCCAATAAAACGCCGAGTAAAGTCCCAATCGTTCTAAGCTTTAAACGACTTTTGGTTGCAAAGTAAGTAATTTGGCAAACAAATAAACTGGTGAGCAAAATCCAGTAACCATGTTGGGCAAAAGGTAAGAGGGAAATGGCATAACCTGCGGCAAACACAACCGCAATTCGTATTGCATGTCTAAATAGGGCCGATTGTGGCGTCAGTTGCTGCCGAATTTTTAAAACAAGGTCTGAAAATCCTTGAATATCATCATCTAGTAAATTGAGATGTTCTTGCTTGTTCTGACTTAGCGTTTCATTAAACGGTTGAGCATATTGAAGTTGTTCAAATTGTTCATGCATTCCTTTTAAATTATTAAAAATCAGCTTTAAATTTTTAACTTCAAAATTTTGTGGATGCTGTTGTATCCAGTCTTTCAAAGAGCTTTCCAAATGGTTTAGGCCAATTTGGCTTTCTTGAGAAGACTGATATTGTTGATTATGCAAAATGCATTGAGCTAAATCATGGCAAGCTTGAGCTTGTAAGCGTAGGTTTTTCTGAAAACGAAAAATGAGATCACTACGGCTAAAATTTTGTTGGATATGCTCGTAGTGTAAATAATTAGAAGTTGCCTGCTCGTGTATATCTCGCGCAAAAAAGTATAGGTTTAACCAGTAAATACTTTTATTACTGACTCGTGATGCCTTAAGGCGAGTTAGCAAAGAGCTGCGTATTTGGTTAAGACTTTGCGCAACTTGTGTATTTTGTAGTGATAACTCAAATAAAAGCTGTTCAACATTTTCTTTATTATCTGGGTCGAACAACCGTGCTTTAGCTTGAAGTAAGGCTGAAATTTCTTCAAAAATTTGTGAAAGTTTATCTTGTAAAGGAAGTGTTGGTTTAAGAATAAAAAATAAAATAGAAGTTAGGCCGTACCACAACGCACCATAGACAAAATAAGTAGGCTGTTGGTACCAGTGTGCATATTCTCCTAAACCAAACATACTATAAATTGAGAGTAAAATCGTACCAAAAGAAATGGTAGCGTAGCGTTGCCCTAAAGCTCCCAATAAAATGAAACAAGCACTGGAAATTGAAAGATATAAAATAAATAAAAATTTATAAGGTGCTAAAAAACCAAGAATAGTGCTGACAGTAAAAAAGAGTAGACAGACATAGAGCAGGTTGCGTAAACGAAGACTTAAGCGATCATCAAAATCAGTAAGTGCAGCAGCAATCGCACCTAAAGTCACAGGAACGATCAGCTCATTATGACCTAACCAAAGTAAACCTAAAGTTGTGCCTGTGAGTACAATTAAAATTTGCAGGCAATAAATTAAAATTGAATTCGCTTTAAAACGATTGAATAGTTGAGTCAGATTATTCACGGCTTTTTTTCTAAATGAGAGGGTACGTGACAATTGGTATTTAAATTTTTATTACTTGAAAAATATTATGCGTTTTGTCTAAAAAAGTCAGTTTATTTTTTTAGACTTTATAATAATTAATTAGTCTAAGTTGCTTAATAAAATAACAAAATTGTGGATATCTTTTTAGATACCCACAATTTAAAAATAGCATTTATTTGATTACGCCACATGCGATTCGCGCTCCGCCACCACCTAGAGGCAAAGGAGAATCTGAATAGTTATCACCACCAGCATGGATCATGATAGCGCGACCTTGAATGTCAGCAAGTTTTAAACGTGGTGCAATAACAGCAGTTGTAGCTACACCAGTATTGTCAACGACTAATGCTGGTAAATCGCCTAAATGCCCGGTAGTTGGCGTACCATGATGTGGGGCTTGGTTAGGGTTATAGTGGCTACCAGCAGCTAAAGCAGCGCCTGGTTTTCCATCTTTAACAGCAGGGGCACAAGATGGATTTTCATGGATGTGGAAACCGCGAGTACCACTTGGTAAATCTGCTAAAGCAGGGGTAATGATTAAGCCCTTATCACTGTCTTGAAAGCTGATCGTACCAAGTTTTTTACCTATACCATTGGCTGTCACTTCATTAACATCCACCACTTTTTTAGTATGCATTGTGGTAAGTGCATGGGCTGTATCAGATACAGTCTTACTTACCGTGCTACAACCGACCGTTAATAAAGCTGTCAGTGCACATACTGCACCAATTTTATTAAATACTGGCATTATAGATATCCTTATAACTATAAATCTGATTTTTTTATTCAAGCAAAGGTGCGTGAACCCTACAAGTTAATTTAAATAGTCACTTTGTATCTTGAAATATTTTTAAATCATTAGCTTAGTTTTTAGATGGCGGTAAATCATCATCTGAATCATAAATCATGGTTGTTTTTGGCATGGGTTCAGGGTCAATCGTCTCATGAAGCCATTCACGCCAAATTGCTAATAAAACAGCTAAAATAACAGGGCCAATAAATAGACCAACTAAACCAAAACTTGCAATACCACCCAATACACCGAACATAATCAATAAAAACGGAATTTGAGTCGCACCAGAGATTACAAGTGGACGGATCACGTTGTCTGAACTACTTACAATCAACACACCCCATAAGATGACGCCAATAGCTTCCATGGTTTGACCTTGAGAGAACAACCATAGTCCAACGCCTAAGTAGGAAACAGGAGTACCAAACGGAATTAGGGCTAATAAGAACGTTGCAATGGTGAGAACCATTGGGTTAGGTACACCAGCGACGAAATAACTTAATCCAGCAAGTACAGCTTGAGCAATTGCAGTTAAACCCACGCCATACACAACGGCACGTGTGGTTTCTGAAATTGTGTCGAGATAATGATGAATACGTGGCCCGATCACCATTTCCAAGGCTTTACTCACTTGGGTTAAGATCGTGTGGCCATCACGATAAAAGAAGAAAAGACTTAAAATCGCAAAACAAAGTTTGACGATATTTTTACTAATTTCATTTAATAACACACGCCCATAACTTAAATGGCTTTGTACCCAAGCTGCAATATTCTGAATAGTACTATTAGGATCTGTGTTAATTTCGTTGAGTGTACGAGATATTTCTTTACCAATAAACGGAAGATTACGAATAAAATCGGGAACGCTTAAATGACCTGAAAAGACTTGACGCTGTAAATCAAAATAAAGGTTGCGACCTTCATGTTGTAGAATAAAAATAGCACATGTAAATGGTACGCCAACAATTAAAATGACTAAGCTAATCATAACTGTAGCATTTAAATTATTTCGGTTTTCACCAAAAAAATGCTGAATTCTTAAATAAATCGGCCAAGTCATGTAGGCAATAATGGCAGCCCAAAGTACAGGTACAATAAAGTACTTCAGGATGTTAAATCCTAAAAAGATCAGGATAAAAAACAGCCCAAACAATAAAACGCGCTGTAAAGTAGGAGCGTATGGATGCACGAACAAAATTCTCTAATTTTTAAAATAGAATAAGGTCATATTAACTGAAAAATGACCTGAGACAAATTTTAGACAGGCGTGCTCATTTCTGAATCTTGCCCCCCTAAAATAAAGAGATGGTTTTAGAACCACTCAGATTTATCTTCAATCAGTTTATTTAAAAGAGGCTGCCACTGGCTCTGAATTGCAATAAAGTTCTTTTGTGGTTTATCAAATACACTTAAACCTTGCATTGCTAAACTGCCATAAGCACTACGCTCTGCAATCCATGCAATAGGTTCATGTTCGATTTTTTCAAAAAATTGCTGAATATCTTTTGAGCTGGCGCTGTTCGGTTTAACTCGGTTTGCAAGGAGTAAAATTTGTACTTTACCTTTACGAATACGTTTAATATCCTGCAAATGCTTGAGAAAACGTCGTGTACTGTCGATATCGAAAAATGAAGGCTGAAGTGGAGTAATAATCGCATGAGCTTCGCTGACTAATTGTTCAGCATGATCACCTGAAAGTGCACCCGGCGCATCAATAATTAAATAGTCTAAATTTTTAGGCGCATCACCAATTGATTTTTCTTGACGCCAGTCGAGGCTTTGAATGACAGCTACGTTATCTGGACGTTGTTTTAACCATTGTAAGGAAGATTTCTGGTTGTCAGAATCTGCCAATGCTACTTTATATCCTTTTTGTGCCAAAGCTGTTGCCAACGTAATGGCTGTCATGGTTTTTCCGCATCCGCCCTTTTGATTTGCAATAAGTATCGTTTTCATAAATTCAGTTATATTCAGCAGCACACTTGTTCTACTTATACCTTAGCATCTTTTTATGTGAAGTAGATGACTGCCTTTGACAAAAGTTTAAGCTACTCCCTAATTTTAGATATGATTGCTCATCTATCGCGATGATGTGTATTTGTTAAGGAAAATTTATGTCCGTATGGCTGGCCATGCTTATTGGTGCTGGTATTGGTATTATTATCACGACGCTCATTTTATCAAATACCCGTAATGGCCGAATCAAGGCTGAATACGAGCAATATATTGCCGAGTTGGAGCTTGAGCATCAACAAGCCCTTGCCCAAGCACAAAAGAGAAGTGTAAATACGAGCCGCGCCGTATTAAAAGGAAAAATGGCAGAACAATTTGCGCCAGTCTTGCCGGAATTTCAGTATTTGCCAAGTGATGCCAAGTTTATGGGCGACCCGGTTGATTATATTATTTTCGATGGCTATACCGATTTTCGAGATGGAGACGGAACTGCCGATGATATTCAAATTATTTTGCTAGATGTCAAAAGTGGAGGGGCACGTTTAACAAAAGGGCAGCAAGCAATTGCTCAGGCAATTAAGGAAGGGAAAGTTCGCTTTGAAACTTTAAGAATAGATTTTGAAGATTAATAATCTATTTAATTAGGCACAAAAATAGACGAAATTGATCTGTATTGTTACTAAATTCCGATATTTTTTTCATACCTTAGAGCTACCATAAAACGAAGATCTAATGAATTTGATCTAGCAATATTTGAGGTATAAAGCGATGAAAAAACAACGTTTGATGATAGCTTTGCTGGCGACTTTAGGCATGGGTTCAGCATTTGCATCAACCTCGAGTGAATACAATATTGCCAATGGCTTGCTTCCAGTTGAAAAAGATCAATCAATTTCTGTATTACAACCATTTCAGGGAAATTTTAGGATTTTAGGTTCAAAAATTTATCACAATGATGAGCAAGCCAAATTTTCACCGATTGATTATGCGGTAAGTTGGGGTTTATTTGCTCAACCTGAAATCGCACGACATATTTCAGTGAAACAATATGACCGCTATTTAAACTGGAAAATAGCAAAACTACCTGTACCAGCTGAGCAAGCGATGCAGATGGTATCGAATATGCACATTATTCCTGCAAACCCTGAAATCGCCCAACAAATTAAGCAAGTTAAACGTGGTGATTTGGTTTATTTAAAAGGTGATCTGGTTGAAATCAAAGATAAAGATTTAGTTTGGAAGTCATCTTTGACCCCAACTGATACCGGCGATGGTGCATGTGAACTCTTCCGTGTTCAATCCATTCACTGGGTTGAAAAACAAAATATTTAAATTAAAAAAGCCTTCTTTATAAGAAGGCTTTTTATTGCATGCAGTTAAATTAATGCTGCTGTGAGGCTTTCCAGTACTTTAACTGATTTTGTGCTTGTAAATAGTCAGCAAGCTGTTTGACCTGCTCATCTTTACTTGCCTGCTTATCACTAAAGTTCTTTTCTTGGTTTTCCCAATATTGATAGAGTAAGCCCTGAATATAACGACCTTGTTCAGTTTTTAAATCGAGGTCTTTTAGCATGGTCAATGCTGAGCGCACATTATCAAGCGTACGTTTTTGTTCAAATTCTGTGGTGAGCGTACCTGCCTCATGCATTTTTTCTAGCTCAGTTTCCATTTCATCACTCATTTCAGTAAAGCGGTGATCGTAATCTTCTAGTAGTGCAATATCATGAGCGTCATCCGCAGTAGCTGGGAATTTCTTCACTGGTCTTTCATTGAGTTTTTCTAAGACCTGATCGGTAGATGAACTTGTATGAGATTGTTCAGTCTTTGCTGGCTCATCTGCTTTTTTACAAGCCGTCAATAATAGGCTAGAGCTGAGCAAAGACATTAAGATGATATGAGGCGTTTTTTTTAACATAGCTTTCAACCGAACCTATTCTCTATGATTTGACGACGTACTTTTTTGAAAATGATATGCATATGTGACATATGGAAAATCAATCTGATCTTGTGGGCCTAACCCAGTAAAATCATAAACAATTTTTTCAAACTGAGCTTTGAGCTGTAGTTGATCTTTTTCAGTCATTGCTGCAATAAAACTTGTTGAAAGTAACCGCTTACTCACCACTTGTTCGACAGTACCATGCTGCGATTGCGAAAAAGTATTTAAATTGTCAAAAGTAAATAAATCTTGCTCTTCAAAAACCTTTTTCCACCTTTCACTATGGTAACGAGGTGTATCACCTTCGAGTGGTAGTAAAAAATCCGCTAAGGCTTTTACCCAATCTGTACCTTCATCGCGCTGGTTCCAAACAAGTCCTAAATGTCCTTGAGGTTTTAATACTCGATAGATTTCGGTCAATGTTTCTATGTTGTCAAACCAATGAAAAGATTGGGCACAAATGACAGCATCAATTTGTTGGTCATTTACCGGAATATTGTGGCTAAAGGCTTGTATAGTTTTAATATCAGGATAGGCTTGCTGAAGCTGTTGTAACATCTCGCCAATTGGCTCTACCGCAATAATATTGGCATGTGTCTGTTTTAAGTAAGGTAAGAATTTGCCAGTACCCGATCCAAGATCGATAACAGTAGAATTTTCATGGATTTGGAGCCGATCTTGTAGCCAACTTACTATTTCTACGGGATAATTTGGTCTAACTTGCTGATAAAGCTCAGCAGCAGAGCTGAAGCCTTTTTGAGCGGCAGGATGTAAGGATTGTGTCATATTTTGCGCTTTTTAATCTGACTGGCATCTATAAAATAAGATACTCCGCAATCATAAATTGGCAAAACACCTATTTTGTTTCATTTTTGACGATGTATGTGGGAGTAAATTTTCTTTCGGTGTGAGCATGGATAAGCAAATTATTTTTGAAGACGAACACATTAGAGCCATTTTTTTACAAGGCGATTCTAATACATTAGTTCTCTCTTTTGGCGATTTGATTACCCGGGCGAGTGGCTTATCTATCAATGCTGAAAAGTCTCTTATAAAGTACCAATACAATGTTATTGGGGTGATGCCAAAACAAAAATCATGGTTCCCAAAGGCCAGTATGGTTGAGCTGGCAAAAGTCATTTTGCCTATTATTCAGCGTTTTAAAAATATTGTAGGTTATGGCGGCTCAATGGGCGGCTATGCAGCAATTAAATATTCGAATTTATTAAATATGAATCGAATCATTGCATTTGTGCCTCAGTATTCAATTGACCCTGAACAAGTTGAAGACCGACGCTATGCTGAGTTCTTCGATGCTGTCGCGAATAAAGACATGCAAATTCAGCCGCAAGATGTAGATGCAAGTCGTGAATACATTATTGTTTATGATCCTTACTTTTCAATTGATCGCGAACATTACTTAAAAATAAAAGAGATCTTACCAAGTTTACATACAATTCATTTGCCTTTTACAGGACATGAAGCTTTATCTGTATTGGCAAGCTCAAGCCTTTTACATGATTTTATTGAGCATGAATTTGATGAAACGTATTTCTATCAACAAGTTCGTAAAATCAAAAAACAAAGCAAGTTCTATTATCGTAATGTTCTTGCAAATGTGCTGACATACCATGACAGCATGTTATTGAAAATATTGCGTCAAAATGACTTTCAGTTAGATGAACGTTATTTAGACAATCCACTTAAGCAAGCAGTCACTCGTAGTCTTATTAAAACAAAGCAAGCTACAGAGCAAGATTTCCAGAAGCTTGGAATTAAAATTCAGTATAGGCAGCAAGCTGAAAACCATAAAAAGGGTTTGAAAAATCAATTTGAGGCAATATTGGTATTTAATTTGATTAATCTAAAGCTTGAAACCTATGCTGTAGATGTAGTGTTGGCAAACCCATCATATTTGATTCCGATTGTGGCAGAACACACTGGGGTTGTTCAGATTGAGTTAAATAATGAACTTTATTTGTTAGGGATGAATGACCGAAAAATTATTAAATTGTTTAAACAGGGTGATGCACTCACTTCGGATATAAGTCCATTTGTCATTAAACAATATTCTGATTTCTTTGCGTTAAGCTACAAGCAATTAAATTTAAATTGTGATGAACAAGGTGCTTGTGATTACGTTGAAGGTTCCGTTCAGCCATCTCAACAGTTTGTATTGACCAGTTACTAAGTTATTTCCTCGATTAAATAAAGCTCAAATCTTGAGATTTGAGCTTTATTTTTTGCTTAAAAAATATTTTTTTATCACTTTATTTGTATATAAAATTAAAAGTCATTATTTAAATAAATAGTGTGTCTAATTTTTAAATAAAGATAGAGCTAAAAGTAGGTATGGGGAATTAAGTGAAAAATTATTATGTTTTAAAAAGTATAGTTTTTTAATTTATATAAATTAAAGAAATGATGTAAGATTAATTAAAATACAATAATTATCCTAGTAATTATTAATTGTTTGTTTTTAAAATATATTTTATTTGGTTGGTAAAGGGTTGCTTAAAATAACTCCACTATTCAAAGATAATTGCATATTTATTTTTTTATCCTAAAATGATTTTTTACTAAATTGTCGTTACAGTTTTTTATATGCAATCATTAAATTATCGGAATAATGATGCATCGCAACATGGAAGTTCTGCACCTTTGAAACGAGCAATGAGTACTCGACATTTGGTGATGATCTCCCTTGGCGGTGCCATAGGTACAGGTCTTTTTCTTGGGTCTGGCGACGTAATCTCTCAAGCAGGTCCAATTGGCGCAATTATCTCTTATTTCTTGGGCGGTTTAATTGCCTATACCGTTATGCTGTGTCTCGGTGAGCTAGCGGTTCATGTCCCTGAGTCTGGCTCTTTTGGTGAATACGCACGGCGTTATATCGGTCCAGGTACAGGGTATATGATTACTTGGCTGTATTGGCTGACTTGGACTGCAACTTTGGGGACTGAGTTTACCGCTGCGGCCTTGTTGGTTCAGGAGTGGTTTCCATCTACCTCAGTGTGGGCTTGGACTCTTTTCTTTGGCGCCTTGGTTTTCTTTCTTAATGTAAGTTCAACCCGCTTATTTGCAGAGTCTGAATTTTGGTTGGCGCTTGTAAAAGTAATCACCATTATCTGTTTTATTGGTTTGGGATTGCTGGCGATTTTCGGCTTTATTCCTTATCAGGGGCATGAAACAGCACCATTGTTCAGTAATTTGACTGCTCATGGTTGGTTCCCAAATGGTCTTTTCCCAATTTTTGCCACTATGCTTATCGTTAACTTTGCATTTTCTGGCACAGAATTAATTGGGGTGGCGGCTGGCGAAGCTGAGAATCCAGCAAAAACAGTTCCTAAGGCAATTAATGCGGCTATTTGGCGCTTATTGATTTTCTTTGTTGGTACGATTGTAGTGATTAGCTCACTATTGCCATACCACCTAGCAGGTCTTAGTGCAAATGATGTGAGCAGTAGCCCATTTGTGACTGTATTTAATTACATTGGTATTCCGTATGCAGAGGATATTATCCGTTTCGTAATTATTACGGCTTTACTTTCAGCTGCTAATTCGGGTCTATTTGCTGCATCACGTATGATGTGGTCGCTTTCAGCAAAAAATCAATTACCTAAAATTTTCGCGAAACTCACGCCGTCTGGAACACCTATTATTGCCATTATTGTCACCATGTTTGGTGCTATTCCAGGATTGCTTTCAGAACAATTTGCACCAGAAACAATTTTTAAAAATTTGTTGGGTGTTGCTGCTTTTACAATGGTTGTCGTTTGGATTGCAATTTGTATTTCGCAATTTAACTTCCGTAGACAGTGGTATAAGTCAGGAAAAACAGTAAAAGATCTACGTTTCGCTGCACCACTTTTTCCTCTTACTCCAATTGTAGGCGGGCTATTCTGTATAGTTACTTGTATCAGTATGGTATTTGATCCTTCTATGCAAGTGGGCTTTATCTGCTGCATTATTTTTATCTTGCTATGCTATGTCAGCTATTTCATCTTTTATCGTAAAAAAGATATAGCTCAAAACTAAGTCTTTTGCTTACTTGGTTGTGTTGATTGAAGGCTCCTTATGGGGCCTTTTTTCATGGGCGTAACTTGAGCTTTAAAGTGAGTTTTATATATTTTTTTTGAAAATGTTTTTTTTGTTTTGATAATAAAAGCAAATATTGACACATAAATTAACCACTTGTCGGAATATTATTAATAGCTAATTATTATAAGTTTTTAAATAAGTATATGTTTATCATGGTTATTTAATAAAGAGATTGTTTAAATATTTATATATCTTTGTTTTGAATTAGAGAAACTGAATAAATATTATGAAAATTTATAGAAATTTTAAGAATTTTTTGAAATTTTTTGTTAATTAAGTTGTTGTTATTAAATGGTAATTTTTTAGTCATTTTTAATTTTAATATTTTTTTAATTTCCATAAAATAAAATTATTATAGTGTAGTGTTTTTTTAGGTCTGGTTACTTTTTTATTATAAAATAGAGAAAATTGATTATTTTTTCTCTGCTTGTTTATTTTAAAATGTTCTAAATTAACTTGCTCTGTGCTATATTTACTTAAAGATTTTATGTCTATATGAAGGCTTGATTAACTCGCTTGAGTAGTGATGTGAAACTTGCAGTATTACTGAACAATTTTTATTTAAAAAGACTAATGGAGGGATCTATCGATTAGTCAAAAATAATTTTAGGGACTTATGGTTTTTTTGTTTCATGAACCCTAGTTCTTTTTAACTCCCAAACGGTTATGTCACCTCTTTTGTACTTATTTCCAGTCGACTTATTTGAGTTGGTTGCGGTGGAACTTTTGCTTTTATAAAGACTTTTTATAAACGGCAGATGAGGCAAAAGAATATTGTAAAAGATATCGATATATAAAAGTAAATCGTACTTTTGATATCACAAGATGGAATTTAAAAGGTCTAAAGCTTTAGAAGAGCTGAAGATTTTATAAATAAATCAAAACATTGTTATTGCAAGGTTTTGGTTGCTGAATAATAAAGACTGCAGATTTATCACATCTGAGTCTGTGTAGGTAGATAGGAAAAAAGATGTCAGATCTTTCATACGTAAACGAACATAGCGATGCATGGCAAACTTACTTGGCTCAAATTGACCGTGTAGCGCCATACTTAGAACATTTAGCTGATTATATCGATACATTAAAACGTCCTAAGCGTGCGCTTATTGTGGACGTGCCAATTGTAATGGACGACGGTTCAATCCAGCACTTTGAAGGCTACCGTGTACAACACAACTTGTCTCGTGGTCCTGGTAAAGGTGGTGTTCGTTACCATCCAAATGTTGACTTAAATGAAGTGATGGCATTGTCTGCATGGATGACAATTAAAACTGCAGTTTTGAACTTGCCATTTGGTGGTGCAAAAGGTGGTATCCGTGTTGATCCACGTAAATTATCAAATCGTGAATTAGAGCGTTTAACTCGCCGTTATACGACTGAAATTGGTCACATTATCGGACCTCAAAAAGACATTCCTGCTCCAGACGTTGGTACAAATGCCAATATCATGGGTTGGATGATGGATACTTATTCTACTAGCCAAGGTCACACAGTGACTGGTGTTGTAACTGGTAAACCAGTGCACTTAGGCGGTTCTTTAGGTCGTGTGAAAGCAACTGGTCGCGGTGTATTCGTTACTGGTCGTGAAGTTGCTGCAAAAATCAACTTACCAATTGAAGGCGCGAAAGTTGCTGTTCAAGGTTTTGGTAACGTAGGTAGTGAAGCTGCTTTCTTATTTGTTGAATCAAAAGCAAAAATCACTCACGTTCAAGACCACACTGGCACAATTTTCAATGCTGATGGTATTGATCTTGTTGCGCTACGTGATCACGTAAATGCAAACCAAGGTGTTGGTGGTTTTGCTGGTGCACAAGCAATTGCAGATGAAGATTTCTGGACTGCAGAAGTAGACATCATTATTCCTGCTGCATTAGAAGGCCAAATTACAGTTGAGCGTGCTGAAAAACTTAAAGCTAAGTTGATTTTAGAAGGCGCGAACGGCCCGACTTATCCTAAAGCTGAAGATGTATTAGTTGAGCGTGGCATTGTTGTAGTTCCTGACGTTGTATGTAACGCCGGCGGTGTAACTGTAAGTTACTTCGAATGGGTTCAAGACATGGCGAGCTATTTCTGGAGCGAAGAAGAAATCAACGAGCGTTTAGACAAGTTGATGGTTCAAGCAATGGATGACGTTTGGAATACAGCGAACAAGAATGCTTGTACTTTACGTACAGCAGCTTACATCTTGGCATGTGAGCGTATCTTAAAAGCTCGTAAAGAACGCGGTATTTTCCCAGGCTAATCTGAGGAAACTACCTTTTAGGAAAGGTGGGCCGAGCAAATATAAAGGATGTTATAGGGTTATTTGTTCGGTCCCTTTTTCTAAATGAATTAAATTAAAGACAGTAAGACAGATTAAATAAATTAAATAGATACTGAGGTAAGCATGGAACAGCCAATTTCTGTAACTCGAAGCAACTTTAATGACTGGATGGTTCCAGTATTTGCACCGGCAAATTTCATTCCGGTACGTGGTGAAGGTTCACGTATTTGGGATCAAGAAAATAAAGAATATATCGATTTTGCAGGCGGGATTGCAGTAAATGCATTAGGTCATGCGCATCCAGTGGCAGTTAATGCGTTAACAGAACAAGCAAAAAAACTTTGGCACGTCGGTAATGGTTATACTAATGAACCAGTACTACGCCTTGCTAAACAACTCACCGAAAATACATTTGCCGATAAAGTATTCTTTTGTAACTCAGGTGCAGAAGCGAATGAAGCAGCATTAAAACTGGCTCGTAAAGTTGGACTCGACAGCGGTGTTGCAGGTAAAAGTGGCATTGTGGCATTTAATAATGCTTTCCACGGTCGTACTTTATTTACCGTTTCGGCAGGTGGTCAGCCAAAATATTCACAAGACTTTGCACCACTTCCAAACGGCATTAGCCATGTTGCTTATAATGATTTAGAAGCAGCTAAAGCAGTTATTAATGAACAAACTTGTGCAGTAATTGTAGAGCCTGTACAGGGTGAAGGCGGGGTAATTCCAGCTGATATCGAATTTTTAAAAGGTTTACGTGAACTGTGTGATCAGTTTGGTGCCTTACTTATTTTTGATGAAGTACAAACTGGTGTAGGCCGTACAGGTGCACTTTATGCCTACATGAACTACGGTGTGATTCCAGACGTATTAACCACTGCAAAAGCATTGGGCGGTGGTTTCCCGGTCGGTGCAATGTTAACAACTAATAAGTTCGCACCGCATTTTTCTGTAGGTACACATGGTACAACTTACGGTGGTAACCCGTTAGCAAGTGCAGTTGCAGGTGCAGTTTTTGAGTTTATTAATACACCAGAAGTACTTGAAGGCGTAAAACACCGTCATCAATATTTCCTTGATGCCTTAAATACTTTAAATGCTGAATATCAAGTATTTGATGAAATTCGTGGTCAAGGTTTATTGATTGGCTGTGTACTAAAAGCTGAATATGCAGGTAAAGCGAAAGACATTACCACATGGGCAGGCGAAGAAGGACTACTCGCTTTAATCGCAGGACCTAACGTGGTTCGTTTCACTCCTTCTTTAATTATTCCTGAACAAGATATTGATGAAGGGATTGCTCGTTTAAAAAGAGCTTTGGCAAAGTTGGCTAAATAAAAAAAAGGAAAGCTAGCCATGATGATTGTCCGTCATGCCGAGTTTCGAGACCTTGAAGATATTTATAAATTAGCAGGTAAGTCAGGTGTTGGCCTGACTTCCTTGCCACAAAATATGGATACGCTTTCGGCTCGAATTTCACGTACTCGCAATACTTTAAATGGCAATGTTCATAAGAGTGAGCAGGGATATTTGTTTGTTCTGGAAGATACCGAAGCTCAACGTGTTATTGGTGTAAGTGCAATTGAGGTTGCTGTAGGTTTAATTGAACCTTGGTACAACTTTCATGTGGGAACACAAGTACACGCTTCAAAAGCATTAAACGTTTATAAGTCATTACCGACTTTATTTTTAAGTAATGACAGAACAGGAAGTAGTGAGCTCTGTACATTATTTTTAGATCCGGAACGCCGTGAAAATCAAAACGGTAAATTTTTATCGAAAATCCGTTTTATGTTTATCGCAGCATTTAAGCAATATTTTGAGAAAAAATTAATTGCGGAAATGCGTGGCTACTCTGATGAAAATGGATGTTCACCTTTTTGGGATGCGATTGGGCACCATTTTTTCAATATGGATTTCTCAACTGCAGACTATTTAAGTGGTATTGGCCAAAAAGTTTTTATTGCCGAGCTGATGCCACGTTTTCCAGTCTATGTTGACCTTTTGCCAAAAGATGCGCAAGAAGTGATTGGGAAAATGCATCCACATACTTTGCCTGCTTATCATGTGCTTGAATCAGAAGGTTTACGTTATCAAGGATATGTCGATATTTTTGATGCGGGTCCAACTATTGAAGCGAATATTGATGAGTTGCGTGCAGTCAAAGAAAGTCAACTCTTAAACGTCAAAATTACCAATGAAGCAACAGTAGGTAAAACACAATACCTTGTTGCCAATGATAATTACCACGACTATCGGGCCATGTTATTGAAGCTTGATCTCGTAGATAACACTTTAAATTTAACGCATGAACAAGCTGAAAAACTCGGTGTACAAGAAGGTCACGCTGTTCGTGTGTTATCACTAAATCCTATGGAAGTATCCTGATGTCAAACTCTTTATTTATAAACGGTGTCTGGTTACAAGGCAGCGGTACAACATTTGTAAAAACAAACCCGGTTGATAACCAAACTGTATGGTCAGGCGCTGAAGCTACGGCTAGTGATGTTGAGAAAGCTTGCCAAGCTGCTCGTACAGCATTCCCAGCGTGGGCGCGTTTACCTTTTGCTGAGCGTGTGGCGATTGTAGAAAAGTTTGCAGCTTTGCTTGAAGAAAATAAAAAGCATTTAGGGGAAGTGATTAGCCAAGAAACCAGTAAACCTTTTTGGGAAACATTAACTGAAGTTCAGTCAATGATTGGCAAGGTTGCAATTTCGATTCGTGCTTATCACCAACGTACCGGTGAAAGCTCAACTGAAATGGCAGATGGTGTGGCATCTTTACGTCACCGCCCACATGGCGTACTTGCAGTTTTTGGTCCATACAACTTCCCGGGCCACTTGCCGAACGGACATATTGTTCCTGCGTTACTTGCTGGTAACACAGTTGTATTCAAACCAAGTGAATTAACGCCTTGGACTGCTGAAGAAACTGTAAAACTTTGGCAACAAGCCGGTTTGCCAAATGGTGTAATGAATTTGGTGCAAGGTGGTCGTACCACGGGTGAAGCGCTAGCTGCCTCACATGAAATTGATGGCCTCTTGTTTACTGGAAGTGCAAACACAGGTTATCACCTACACAAACAAATGGCGGGTGCTCCTGAGAAAATTCTTGCGCTTGAAATGGGCGGCAATAATGCATTGATTATCGATGAAATCGAAAATATGGATGCTGTTGTTAACCTCACTATTCAATCTGCATTTGTTTCGGCAGGGCAGCGTTGTACATGTGCGCGCCGTATCTTGGTAAAAAATGGTGCGCAAGGCGATGCATTTATTCAACGTTTTGTTGAGGTTGCTAAAAACTTAAAAGTTGGTCGTTGGAATGATGAGCAACAACCATTTATGGGCGGCGTAATTTCATCGGCTGCTGCAACAAACATGATGAATGCCCAGCAAAAGTTGCTTGAGCTGGGTGCAAAAAGCTTGTTGCCAATGACACGTCCTCAAGAAGACAGCTCATTACTTACTCCAGGCATTATTGATGTAACAGGTGTGGCGGGTATTCCAGATGAAGAATATTTCGGTCCGCTTACCACTATTCAGCGTTATGACAGTTTTGATGAAGCATTAAAAATTGCCAATGCAACTCGTTTCGGCTTGTCAGTTGGTTTGGTTTCTCCAAAACGTGAATTGTTTGATGACTTACTCATTGAAGCACGTGCCGGAATTGTGAATTGGAACAAACCATTAACAGGTGCATCGAGTGCAGCACCATTTGGTGGTGTAGGAGCTTCAGGTAATCACCGTGCAAGTGCATTTTATGCTGCTGACTACTGTGCTTGGCCAATGGCTTCACTCGAAAGTGAAAGCTTGACGTTGCCAGAAAAATTATCTCCAGGGATTGTGTTGCCTTAACACTAGGGAAAGAAAAAATGAAAGGATATGAAGTAAATTTTGATGGTTTAGTGGGACCAACACATCACTATGCGGGTTTGTCTTTTGGTAATGAAGCATCGACCAAAAACCGCAATAATTTGTCTAACCCAAAATTGGCGGCGAAACAAGGCTTATTAAAAATGAAAGCTTTGGCTGACATGGGGATGAAACAAGGTGTACTTGCTCCGCATGAGCGTCCACATGTTCCGATGTTACGCCGTTTAGGTTTTACCGGAGATGACATTAGTGTTGTGGCTCAAGCAATGCGTTATTCACCAGAGCTACTGTCATCTTTAAGCTCAGCTTCTCCAATGTGGACTGCAAATGCTGCGACAGTTTCACCTTCGGCTGATAGCCAAGATGAGCGCGTGCATTTTACTGCGGCTAACCTGAACAATAAATTTCACCGTTCAATTGAAGCTGAAACTACAAGCCAAGTTTTACAAGCGATCTTTAAAAATGAACGTCACTTTGTACACCATGAAGCTTTACCGCAAGTGGCTTTATTCGGCGATGAAGGGGCAGCAAATCACAATCGTTTAGGTGGTGATTATGCTAAACGTGGTGTTCAGGTGTTTGTTTATGGTCAACAATATTTAAATAATGGTTTACCGGGACCAAAACGTTATCCTGCACGTCAGACACGTGAAGCGAGCGAGGCCATTGCACGTTTGCACCGTTTAGATGAAGCACATACCGTTTTTGTTCAACAAAACCCGGATGTGATTGATCAGGGTGTTTTCCATAATGATGTAATTGCGGTAAGTAACCAGCAGGTTTTATTCCACCATCAACATGCATTTTTAAATCAAGATCAGGCATTTGCCGAAATTCGTCAGAAAATGGCAAGCATCGGTGAAGACTTTATTTCAATTGAAGTGCCTGAAAACCGTGTGACGGTGAATGATGCTGTTGCAACATATTTATTTAATAGTCAGATTTTGACTCGTCCAGATGGCGGAATGACCATTGTTGTGCCAGAAGAGTCTCGTCAAAATGCTGCGGTATGGAGCTATTTGAATGACATGATTCAAATGGGTACACCAATTGATGCAATTCAGGTTTATGACTTGCGTGAAAGTATGCGTAACGGTGGTGGTCCGGCTTGTTTACGTTTACGTGTAGCATTAAATGAAACTGAATTAAATGCCGTAAATCCAAAAGTTCTCATGAATGATCAATTGTTTATGACGCTTAATCAGTGGGTAGATAAACACTATCGCGATCGTTTAGCACAAGAAGATTTGGCAGATCCGCATTTACTCATGGAAAGCCGTATGGCACTTGATGAACTGACTAAAATTTTAGGTTTAGGTTCGGTTTATCCTTTCCAAAAATAATGAGGAGGTGACATGCAAGATTTTCTAGCATTAACCTTACAAGGTGAGCAACCTGCAACGCGCGAGGGAAAACAAGCAAATTTTTCTTGGCGTTGGTTAGGTGAGGGACTTCTTGAATGTACACCACATGCGCAGTACGACAAAGCTGTCGTACTGTCAGCTGGAGTACATGGAAATGAAACGGCACCAATTGAATTGCTATCTCATCTTTGCACCGATTTATTTGCCGGGCGTTTAAAGCTTGCGGTGAGATTATTGCTTGTATTGGGTAATCCCTATGCGATGCGTCAAGGCAAGCGTTATGTACATGACGATGTAAACCGTATGTTCTGTGGTGGGTATAAAAATCTGCCTGTAACTGAAGAATCTAAGCGTGCTGAGGTTTTAGAGCAAACTGTTGCCACCTTCTTTCAGGAAAGTTCGAGTCAGGCAAAACGTTATCATTATGATTTGCACACAGCAATTCGGGCTTCATTATTGCCAACATTTGCTTTATTTCCATATCAAACGCATGGCTATGATGCTGATTTAACAGCAAGTCTTGAAGCAGCTGATTTGGATGCTTTGGTTTATCATAATGCGGTAGGTAAAACGTTTACCCATTTTACGAGTGAGAATTTTAAGGCGGCGAGTGCAACTTTAGAGTTAGGCAAAGCATTGCCATTTGGACAAAATGACTTGAGTCAATTTGCTTCAATTGATGAAGTCATTCGTAACGTGGTTTCTGAGCAAGCTTTACCAGTGCGTAATAAACCAAAAATTCGTGTGTTTCAGGTATCTGACTCTTTAATAAAAAAAGATGAAGAGTTCCACCTGAATTTATCTGCTGAGGCTCCCAACTTTTCAACTTTTACTAAAGGCGAAATCATTGCGACTCAACCTTCTGGTAACTATGTAGTTGAACAAGATCAGGTCTGGATTTTATTTCCAAACCCGAATGTGAAGATTGGTTTACGTGCAGGCTTGGTTTTAACTGAAACAATCTGAATAGTTAATTTTAGACAAATAAAAAAGGGCGATGAATCGCCCTTTTTTTATTGCTAACTTAATTAGTTAGTACCGAAAAGACCTTTAATAAAAGATTTCTTTTCGCCTTTTTGTGTAGTCGCTTGAGCGCCTGCATTTACGTTTGCATTTGCATTAATACCAGCAACATTAACACCAACGTTTACACCTGTTTGAGCGTTAACTCCATGAGTTGGTTGAGCTGTATTTAATTTTGCTTGAGCATCAGCTTTAGTGTCAGCAACGAATTCTTTTTGCTCAGCTTGATTTTGTGCTACACGAGCTTTAACAGCATCTACACGTGCTTGAGCATCGGCCTGTTTTTCAGCAGTAAATTCTTTTTGGTCAGCTTGTTTTTCTGCTACCTTAGTTTTTACAGCATCAAGATGTGCTTTTGTATCTGCTTTAGCTTCAACTGCTAGGTTTTTAGTGCCAGTTGCAGCCTTAGTCGCTAAATTTTTTGTACCTGTTGCTGCTTCGGTAGCAAAATGTTTAGTACCAGTTACAGCTTCACTTGCTACATGTTTAGTACCAGTAGCAGCTTTAGAAGAAAGTTCAGTTACTTTACCTGTTGTTTTTTTTGTAGCTTTAACGGTTGTGTCAGCAGCTACGTGACCAGCATGTTTTGCTGTGTTCCCTACAGTATGTGCAGTATTTTTGACTGTATTGGCTACGCCACTAACAAGACCACCTGGTTGTACGTTGACTTGAGCAGATGCACCTGCATTAACGCCCGCACTTTGTGCAAAAATAGAGGCAGAAGCAAGTACACTTGCAGTAACGATAGCTGTTTTCATCATTTTCATTGCGATATCCTTCAAAGAATATACCCTTTTAGTGAGGTATTTCATAAACGCAATCGCATCATAGCTAAGGAAATATGAGCTTGGGAACTCACTTCATCAAAACGTTACAACAGTGTTACATTGAGTAAACAGACTAGGGATAAATTGTGAAGATTAATAAAAATTAATAATAAAGTGAAAAAGAACATTTATTTTTTAGTTATTCTTATTAAGCTGGTCCTATTTTCATCTTACAGCTTTTTAACCTTCGTCTCCTAAATTTTTCTATCGTTGTTCATGTGATCCATGCCTATATCTCTAAATGTGATGTGTTTCTCATTATTTATTGGAGGAAACGGCATAATAATTGCTTATTATGAGAATAGAGTGCTTTTTTAGCACTTTTTTGAACCTTATTCTGCCAGAAATATAAACGTAAAGGGCAGAACTGTATTTTTGCTTATTCGAGAAAAGATATTTTAGCTTTTCTCATGTTTATACATTTTACGAAATAGAAATTTCACATGAAATGTAACTCAAGAAATGTCTCTTTATTTCGAATAATCAAAAGTAAATATAGATGTCTATAAACAAAAGAACAGAGATCTTAAATGATGAAAATTATAGCTTCCCTACTTGTAATAGTCGGCTTGATCGCCGTTGTTCTTTATTTCAAACCCACAAGCGGTGCATCTGATGTGTTCAATTCTGCTTTACATGAGACGAATTCACCGCAACCAGATACTTCATCTTCCCTTTCTAAACTTAAGGAGCCTACTCAACTTAAAAACGTATCTTTAAATTCAAACCACTCTCAGTCGGTATCAGCAGATGCCGTTCCTTTCTATGACACAAAAAGTGATCCTTCGATTCAACCGATTGATCCAGAAAAAGATCCAGCAAATGAAATAAAAGCGAAATAAGCAAATTGTTAGTTGAAAAACTACGGAGAAAAATAATGCAAATTAAAACGTTGTTTCTATTAGGTTTATGTGCAATTTTCAGTACAACTGCGTCCGCTCTTCCTTTGGACTCCAAAGGGGCCAAACAGCGGTTAAGTCAGGCAGCAAAACAAAAAGTATTCCAAGGTAAAATAGATTTAGATGCCTTGGTTAGTAATGATTCAAACGATTTAATTGTCGAATACAATATTCCTTTATCGAGCGTACCTTCCGGTTTAGAACGGCGAAGTTATATTGCTACAAATAAAAAGAATCTTCAGACAAGGTTTAATAGGGATCTAGTGTTGCTGTGCTGGATACAGGGGTAAATTATCTACATTCAGATTTCGGATGTACCGCTGTGAATACTCCATCAAGTACTTGCCGTGTGGTTTATTCTTTTGATAGTGCACCAGATGATGGCACTTTGGATGATGATGGGCATGGTAGTAACGTTTCCGCTATTGTGTCGAAAGTCGCTACTAAAACTAAAATTATTGGTATTGATGTATTTAGAAAGGTCAGATCGCAAGGTAAGTGGGTAAGCACCGCTTATGATAGTGATATTCTCGCGGGGATTAACTGGGCTGTAAACAATGCACAAACCTATAATATTAAAGCGGTGAATTTGAGCCTTGGTGTGCCGGGAGTCAAATATACCTCTGAGTGTAGCGATAGCAGTTATGGAACAGCATTTGCCAATGCGCGAGCTGCTGGCGTGGTTCCGGTTGTAGCCTCTGGTAATGATGCCTTCCCTGACGGCATTTCATCTCCTGCTTGTGTGGCAGGGGCAGTAAGGGTAGGCGCTGTTTATGATAGTAATATTGGTGGTGTGTCATGGGGTAACCCCGTGAAATGTTCTGACCCTACTACAGCAGCAGATAAGGTAGCCTGCTTTAGTAATGGGGGAAGCCTTGTGACTTTATTGGCGCCGGGTGCAATGATTACCGCAGGTGGCTATACCATGGGCGGTACCTCTCAAGCGACGCCACACGTGGCAGGCGCGATTGCTCTATTGAGAGCGAATAGCGTGAGTCCAACCGAAAGTATCGATCAAACCATTAGTCGGTTAAAAGCTACGGGTAAACCTATTACTGACTCAAGAACGGGCTTGGTTTTCCCACGGATTGATTTACTGGCGGCAACCAATGGTTTAACCGTTAACTAAATAGCATATTTATAATTTTTTATTAGGTCCAAAAAATTTAAATGGCTATGGCTCGTTGCAAAAGATAACTTCTGCAACGAGTTTTTTTATGAAAAAGCCTTAATCACACTTTGCTAAGTTGTCTTTACTAAAATTACTTTGAAGTTTTTTGAAGTTATTTTGAATTTCGGGATCTTGGATATTAAAAGTGGTAGAGCTTTTGGTTGTCGAATTGGTCGCTTGACTTAATATGCCAGAAGAGTCTGGATATTGCTCTGTAAATGATTGAGCTGAAATCAGGCCTTTATTATTAAAAATCCAATGTTCAGTTACTTGTCCACCACCTAAATAACCCGTAAATTCAATCATACAAGCTTGCTTATCGTGTTTAATGAGTTTGGCTACATTGCCTGTAGTGGTTGGATAAGCTTCGATATTGGTATCTTGTTCTAAAACTTGTGCCTGAGGATAAGAAGAAAGAGGCGCGGTAGTTGCACATGCAGTTAATGCTAAGCAGCACAGGGTAGAAAAGAGAAGTTTTTGACTGTTCATAAGGCAGGTTCCTAGTTCTTTGTAGTGGATGTATGTCTTTTTTAAAGTGTGTTTCTTTGGAAGCGCGATATGATCGCGCTACTCTGATTTAATTTTAATTGGCAGTCGTACTAGATTTACTTAGCTCACCTTGTTCGATTGGAATATTTTCACCGTTTCTACTGCTGGTGATATTTTGCTTCGCTTGTTCTATTTTCTGTTCAGTAAATACTTTGGCCGTATCCGCTTTTTGTTGAACAACTTCTGCTTTTTCGGCGGTAAATTCTTTCGTATCTTTCCATTTTTCACTAATTTTATTTGAAGTTTTTTCAGAAGCGCCTTGAATAGAATCTCCTAAATTTTGTATGCCTTTTCCTGTTTTATATAACAGTACGCGGCCTAAGCTTGGATTATCGCCATAAGGCATTGTCTTAGAAGTTGCTTCATTCACTTGTTGAGGTTGAGGTGTTTCAGCAAAGAGAGATGATGAAACCAAGATAGAGCTTGTAATACATAAAATTTTTATGGCTTTCATTTTGGATTAATCTCCCCAATGACTATCAAAATATGGATAGCTGATCTTACTGTTAAAAATAAATCTTGTGCAGACATGAGATAAAACCGATACGATTTGATTACGAGAAATCATCATTTGAAGGGAATAGCATCATTACCCAAATGCTTTATAAACAAAACTCAGACTTTATCAATTCTATAAACATGTCTCTCGCTTTATGGTTACTCACTTTTTTATGCCAGAAAAAATGATTTTGCATAAAGGCAAGGTATTCGAATTTATAACTTTGAATATGCGCTAAATTTTTATATTGTTCATAAATACTCTTAGGCACTAAAGCCACGCCAGAACCCGCACTGACACACCCAATAATGGTGGCGTAACTGGTAATACTGGTGATAGGGAGAGAGATATTCTTCAGTTTAAGCCATTCTTCAAGAGCTGCACGGTAAGGACAGCCTTCAGTCCACATAAAAATTTCTTTGCCAATCAAATCTTCTTGGCAATGAATTTCTCCCAAAGAATGAGATGCGATTAAGACCATGTCTTCTTGATAAATACTCAGTTTATTTAACATAGGAAACTCAATATTGCCTGCAACAATTGCACCATCAAGTTTGTGCTGAGAAATATCGACTAGTAACTGTTTCCATGTGCCAGTAATAATTTGAATAGAAACCTCTGGATAGCGCTGATGATATTTCGCAAGTAAATTGGGGAGGCGAGTGGTAGCAGAAGATTCAATAGCCCCAATTTTGAGCGGGCCAGAGGGCGGTGCATCTGGATGAATACTTCGTTTCGCTTCATCGCATAGCGCTAAAATTTTATGGCAATAATCGAGAAAGATTTCTCCTGATGGGGTGAGTTTTAAGCTTTTTCCTTCACGATAAAACAGCGGTGCGCCTAGTCCTTCTTCAAGTTGCTTAATGCGTGTAGTGATATTGGAGGGTACGCAATGTAGTTGTAGTGATGCTTTAGCCATGGTTCCGCATTCAACCACGGTTTGAAACATTTTTAACTGGGTAATATCCATATTTAATCATTCACTTTTAATGAATATTTGACTCAATATAAGTTAATTTTATTCAACTATCTATGCGCATATGATGAAAGAGTTCCATTTCATTAGTGCAGATTTAACATGGCAATTTCTCTTGCTGCCGAAACCCAGCCTCCAGCATTTAAGCTCTACTTATGTATTGCTGTAACCGTTTTTTGTTGGGGCTATTCGCCTATTGGTGTACATAGTGCTTTGCATTCATATACACCGCAGCATATAGCCTTGCTTCGCTTTTTAATTGCTTCATTTTTTTTATTACTTCTGGTCATAAAAAAAGGAATTCAGCCTTTAAAGGGCTTTGTTGCACAAACCTGTCTCTAAAGGCTTATTCCACAATATAATTTTGAGATGAATAAGCCTACACCTAAAATCTACCGTACAACCAATTGGCCCACATACAACCGAGCTCTCATTAATCGTGGGAATATTGCCATTTGGTTTGATCCCAAAACACAATGGTATGCTCAACCAAAAAGCCAACATGGTCGAAATCAAACTTATTCCGATACAGCCATCCAATGCTGCTTAATGATTAAATCCATATTTCGTCTTTCTCTACGCATGGTCACTGGCTTTGTACAAAGCCTGATTAAACTTTGCGGATTAGATTGGACAGCGCCAGACTATACGACGCTTTGCAGAAGACAAAAACATATTGATATTGCGATTAGCTACCAAAAAAGTAGCAATGGTCTACATCTACTCGTAGATTCAACTGGTTTAAAGTTTTTGGGCGAAGGTGAATGGAAACGGAAGAAACATCAGCCTGAATATCGTCGACAATGGCGTAAGCTTCACATTGGTATAGATGCTGAAACGCTGCAAATACGTGCAGTTCAGCTCACAACGAACAATATCAGTGATTCACAGGTGCTCGGTGATTTACTTGGTCAAATACCACTTGATGAGCGAGTAGATTCTGTCTATACCGATGGAGCCTATGACACTAAATGCTGCAGACGAGTGATCTCAGATCGTCAAGCATATGCGGTGATTCCGCCAAGAAAAAATGCGAAACCGTGGAAAGATACAAAAGTTCATTCGCAAGAGAGAAATGAATTACTAAAAACAGTTAAGCGTCTAGGAAGAGCCCTTTGGAAAAAGTGGTCTGGTTATCATCGGCGAAGTTTGGTCGAAACCAAGATGCATTGCATCAAATTATTAGGCGATAAACTCTACTCAAGGAATTTTGACAGCCAAGTGAATGAGATCCATGCACGTGTAGCCGTATTAAATAAATTTACAGAATTAGGCAGACCTCATACCCAAGTTGTAACCTAAATTTTAGCAACTTAGGAAAACTTTACCTTCAAAGGCTTTATGCAACAAAGCC